>NZ_CDSBKO010000113.1:0-7621 GCF_977115655.1 Aquimarina sp. | reverse complement strand
TAGAAGAAGTGGAAAGTTTTATCAAAGAACATAAGCACCTGCCAGAAATTGCCAGCGAAGCAGAGATGATCAAAAATGATGTTAATGTAGGTACATTCCAGATCCAACTATTACAAAAGATAGAAGAGTTAACGCTATACATGATAGAATTGAAAAAAGAAAATAAAAATTTGCAGGAACAAATAAAAACTTTAGAGTATAAACATTAGTATAAGTGTTTTATTATTCATTATAAATTTTACACAGGCTGTTGTAAACAATTAAGAAAAACATTGTGCCATGAAACAATTACTTTGCTTGACTCTGATGGTTAATTTTGGATTAACAGGTTATGATGATGAGCAAAATGACACACTAAATTTTGATTTTGAAGAGTTTAAGGGACAATGTTGTTCAAATTATTTATACAACTTTTATTTCAATGACTCATTGATCTGTAATCAATGTGATAAAAAAACAATACAAAAGATATAATAATGAAACAGAGTATACTTTTACTAATTACCTTATCGCCAATTATACTATTTGGGCAAAGTTATAATTGTGATGTAAAGAAAGATTCAGCATCGTTTGTTAAAATGCCTCATTATGGGAATAATGAAATACTATATAATGTATTGGATATAACCTCCCAAACAAGTCAGTTAAAATCTGCTTCTATTGGATATCAAACCAATGATTTTCTTTTTAATATCCCTGTTAAGATATGGATTTATCATAATGATAACGGAACAAATCAGGCTGTAACTGAGGCGGAAGCGGAAGATTTTATAACAAAAACAAATACCCATTTTGCTAATAATAACGCAAACATTAGATTTTATAATAAATGTGCTTTTGAACATATAAATAGCACAACATATAATACAGTAAATTCAGATGATGAGTTTAACCGTATGATAGGTGAAAATAGAGATCCTAAGGCTTTAAACTGGCATTTTATTAGCAATGTAGACTATCCAAATCCAGATGATAATTGGGGTGGCAGAGCAAGATTTCCCGAAGATGAAAATAACTTCAGTTTTGTAATTGAAGATGGTTCGGATTTATGGATGGAAAGGTCGATTGTTCATGAAATTGGCCATACACTTGGCTTACTTCATACCCATGAATCAGCCAGAACTTCAAAATTTAATAATGGAGACGTTGATAAAAAATGTTATCAAGAATCTGTAAGTAGAGGAAGAAAAAATTGGCGTGAACATGGTTGTTTATCGACACATGGTAAATTAAAGTGTGAAATAAATGGTGATGGAATCTGCGACACTGAAGCCTCACCAAGAGGTTTAATACCTAATCTTTCTGGATGTACTTATACTGGTACAGAAAAAGATTTATGGGGTGATGTTTTTACGCCCCCTGTTAATAACTTTATGTCCTACACAAGTGCCTCCTGTAGGGACGAGTTCACTTCTGGTCAAGTTGGATCAATGCACCTTAACTTAATTTTATATATGACAGAAGGTGAACCTTGGTATAATAAAAATATTTTGTCTTTATCTGGGGTATCAAATTATGGAGATAATGAGACTTACGCATCTTCTGAAAGAATTGAAGTGGTTTCTGATAATTCTTATACGATAAACTCAGGTGCAAATGTAACCTTAATTGCTCAAAATGAAATAACGCTTAATCCTGGATTTTCTGCAAAAGCAGGCTCAGATTTTACTGCAAAAGTTGAACCAATAAATGATTGCGATTTAGTTACGATGAGTAATTCTAGCCAACTTAAATCCACATATATTTCGAAAACAAAGGAAAACAATATTGAATCCAAAGTAATAGAATTATATCTGGAATCTGAAAAGAAAAAATTACATGATAAAGAGATAGTAGAGCACAACCATACTGATATTAAAAACTTTTCAATATCTCCAAATCCTGCGTCCAGTGACATGATTAATCTTTCATTTTATTCAGTTTCTAATGAAATTGCCCACATAGAAGTTATTTCATTACTAGGAGAAACAAAAATCAGACAAAAGCAAGTTGATTGCTTTGAGGGACAAAATACTATTCCTTTTAGTATAGCAAGCTTAAGTAATGGTATATATCTTATTAAGTTATATTTAGAAAAAGATGGAAAAATATATTTATCAAAATTGGTGAAAGAGTAACTGTTTACAATAAATATACGTAATGCGGGCGATTAGGTAAATTATAACTACAGAGCATTTAATAAACAAAGTAGCGGTTTGATAGTGCAGTACTTTGAAAACCCGCACTACGTATATTCGAGTCCTTATTTATAATTCCTACAGTATGGTTCAATTAAGAAATGAAAAAAAAGACTTACTATGTAATAGGGCTATTCAAAAAACTACATACTCTCTAGGAAGAAGAATAGCTTCATAACAATTTCTTAAACTGTTTTTACGACTTCCCACCCAAAAAGGATGAGAATTGCCATGCATATTATTTAGAATTTTGCACCAGTTACTAATAACCTTTTAAAATTAAAACCATGAAAGCTATCCGTTTATTATTTTTAGTTCTGTTGGGGGTAAGTGTTGCTTGCCAGCAAGAGGAGGAACCTCAAAACCATGTAGAAGGGCAAGATTTGACCCTTAATTGGAAAACCGCAAGCCCTAAAGAGGTTTTTGGTGCTTCTGAAAACGGGTTCAATATCCCCAAAGAAGCATTGGAACAAGCATTGAAGCTACCAGAAGTATCCACAGTTCTTTTTATTTTGGAAGTAGAAAATAAACAATTACAAGTGCGTGTGGCTGGGGCAAACCCAAACGGGGATATTACCAAAGGAACATTGGCCACCCCTGTTTCCTTACAAAAAGTCATGAATAAATTAGTTGCCGAAAAATCTAAACGTTTTGAGACTACAGCACTTTCTAAATCTGTAGCCCCGCATATATTGCAACCGGACAAAGCTGCGGATTTTATTTCTGGATGGCAACAAAAATGGAAAAACAATACACTTATCGATGCTATTGGGTATAGCGATGAGCGTATTCGTTATTTTAGCATGCCGGTAGCTGTAATAGAACACATGTTGCAAAGCGAGGAAAAAGGTGTAAACTTAGTATGGGGGGTTAACCCTAAAGGTAAGTTTACCACTGTTTTTTTGCCAGAACTGGATACTAAGAAACACCTGCTAACAAAAGGAAAGTTTATTTATGATGAATCAGTGCCTTGTCCTCAGATGTGTCCGATTTAATAAAATATAGCTAAATTAATATGAAATGGCATAAAAGATTTATAAAGTAAAAAATCGAAGTTCAAGGCAAAAAACACAGTCATAGCAGAGCTATGACGAGTATTTTTAACGTAGAAATTCGATTTTTTACTAGAAAGATTAATGTTATTTTATGTTGATTTAGCTATAGGTGCCAGTTATGTGTTTTTAAACCAATAGGATAAAAAAGGCGTCAATGTTTCTGTTGTTTTTGTATAGGGAAATGAATAAAATTACAATTTGGCAGGATCTGTAAGACTATCGGGAATAGTTTTTTTTGCCAAAACACGTATCCTCCCGAGGATGGTCCTGTTAATACACTTAATTCTTATCGATAAATACAAAAATTGACAAATTTGGGATTCAAAAATATCAAAATACAAAAGGGTTTATAAAACATAGATAATAGATCAAAAAAAGACAATATGGGTACTTACTAAACCCATATTGTCTTTTTTTGATTATAGCAAGAAAACGACTGTACTTATGGCATTTTCAAGCTTCATTACTAAGCTTTACTGCATAAAGCAGGTTAAAACAAGAAAATAAAATCCAATAAAAACTTTAGAGGGCATGATCCGGGTTTACTCTCTGGGAAGAAGAATAGCTTCATAACAATTTCTTAAACTGTTTTTTCGACTTCCCACCCAAAAAGGATGAGAATTGCCATGCATATTATTTAGAATTTTACTTAAAAAAAATGAAAAAAATATTTATTTCAGTATTATTGGTTATTTGCTTAGGGGGTCAAGCGCAGGAAAACGCGAGAATGATTAGAGCTAATGATCCCAATAAGGATCCTAACTGGATTTGGTATCAAGAGTATACTAGTGGTCTTGATATGTACTATGAAGTTATTGGTCAATCTACTCCTGTTAAAGTTCCTGCAGGTAAGCAAACTCCGTTCTTTACCTCTGGACATCCTTTAAACACTGTTGATAACAAGAAAGATATGTGGCCCGAAGATGGTTGGGTTTTAGCTTATCGTGATTTTGGCAGTGTAACAAATGCTCCTGCTCAACCTTTCTTCGTATTATACAATAAATATAGAGGAATATTAAGGTACATGTTTTATAATGCTCAGAATATTTCTTACACGTACTATCGAGCGGAACTTTCATTTGTTGATCCACTATTAGCCGGGGCTTTGATGACCTTTTCAGATGATGAGAAAGCATTTTTGAATGACTATGATGCCGAAAATACACTAAATTTTATGGGCAAAGCTGCATTATTTCAAGGTTGGGGATATGCTGATTTTCAAATTTTTGGGTATGACCCCACAATGAATGTTGATTCAAGAATTCGAATTCAAATCTGGGGGATTGATGAATCCACTATAGGCGTAGAATCTACAGAGTTTACACTTAATCAAGTTCTCGATGATGCTGATTTGGAAGGTTCTAAAAGCTCGGAAGGTAATCTCAAAGAAGCATTTGATAAAGGGCAAAAATTTTATAAATCTTCAGAAAAAGCAATCAAAGCAATAAAAGACAAGGTAAATACTGAACAAAAAAAAATTGACGGGGGAAGCAGTAAACCTTGGTGGTTTGATAAGCTATCGAGAATTTCTAATTCTAGTTTAGCTAGCGCAGTACCTTATATGGCTGGTTTAGCTGGTGTCGTTAATTCTTTCTTCTTTAGTAATGATGCTTCTCCTAAGCCTCTGAAACTAAAAGGTTCATTGAAGTTAAAAGGAACAATATCAAACACAAAACTCCTTATAAGTCATGATTTTATACTTACCCCAGATGTACCTCCTACTTCTCAATATTATATTCCATTAAATGATTTTTCTTTAGGAGTGTTCAACCTAGTCAATAAACCGATAGTTCTATGGGATCAAGAATCACAATACTTTAGGTCATCATCTGATAGCAGAATTTTTTACTATGCATTTCGGTTAAAAAATCGACTTAATTATACATTTAATCATAGTTCAGGCTTAAGTATTACCTCAATGAATGCTGGATTTACTTTTAAAGATCATGCTCCTATTGAGCCTAAAAATCCAATACTTTTAGAAAGTATTGTTAATGGAGGAGTTTATGATATAACGTCAGGGAGACCTAATTCTAATAATATAATATTACCTTCAGGCATTTTTGTGGAAATCAAATTTCAAACAGATAATAATAAGAACAACGGAAATGAAATAATAGTAATAAAAAATTTCCCCATTACAATATCTGAAGAACCAGGTTCTTTATTTAACTCTGTATCCGTCAACCCTTATGATGTAACTTCTCTTTTCAAAGTTCCTGACATAATCACACTTAATAGTCAAAATGACTATAAAACTTATTCGTTTAAAAATGTTGTATTGGCCACTAATACGGTAGAAGCAGGAGGTGATTTTTATGTAGGTGATGATCTAAATAATGTTGAACTTCTTGCTGGAAATGAGATAATTTTGACACCAAACTTTCAGGTTAATTATGGGAGTAATTTTCGTGCTATTGTTCCATCCTTTGATAATCTCGAAAATGGGCGGTTTAAAAGCCATCAAAGTGTACTAGACCAACCATATAATTCATATTTCAAAAACTTTAATATGTTTGGTTATTCTTATACCCCAGATTTCAGAGATTTAGAAGTCATTTATGAAAGAGAAATGTTTTCAGAGGGTATAAATAAAAAAAATAACCAAGAAAATCTACTTGTTTACCCTAATCCTAGCAGAGGTAATGTGAATATTGAGTATATAATTCTTTCTAAAAACAGCAAGCTATATATTGAAGTGGTTGATCAACAAGGTTCTAAAGTTTATTCAGAAAAAAGAGAATTCTTATACGAAGGGACTTATCAAATTCCATTATTTTTAAGTGAACTTACATGTGGTGTTTATTTTGTACGGATTATATCAAATAATAGTTATAGAACTGGTCGTATCTTGATTATTGATTGATATGATGGTTTTAGCTTTTATAACTCTAATATATTGTGATCATGATATAACGGTAGGAATGTAAGATAGGTTTTAAGTCATGAACCATATAATTCCAGAACATTACATATTTAATATGGTTAATCAATTATATACTGTTTAAATCACATCACGGTTACAGAAGATGAGCAGGCAAAGTTCAACATTATTGTATTAACAATTTCTTAAACTGTTTTTTCGACTTCCTACCCAAAAAGGATGAGAATTGCCATGCACATTATTTAGAATTTTGCACCAGTTACTAATAACCTTTTAAAATTAAAACCATGAAAGCTATCCGTTTATTATTTTTAGTTCTGTTGGGGGTAAGTGTTGCTTGCCAGCAAGAGGAGGAACCTCAAAACCATGTAGAAGGGCAAGATTTGACCCTTAATTGGAAAACCGCAAGCCCTAAAGAGGTTTTTGGTGCTTCTGAAAACGGGTTCAATATCCCCAAAGAAGCATTGGAACAAGCATTGAAGCTACCAGAAGTATCCACAGTTCTTTTTATTTTGGAAGTAGAAAATAAACAATTACAAGTGCGTGTGGCTGGGGCAAACCCAAACGGGGATATTACCAAAGGAACATTGGCCACCCCTGTTTCCTTACAAAAAGTCATGAATAAATTAGTTGCCGAAAAATCTAAACGTTTTGAGACTACAGCACTTTCTAAATCTGTAGCCCCGCATATATTGCAACCGGACAAAGCTGCGGATTTTATTTCTGGATGGCAACAAAAATGGAAAAACAATACACTTATCGATGCTATTGGGTATAGCGATGAGCGTATTCGTTATTTTAGCATGCCGGTAGCTGTAATAGAACACATGTTGCAAAGCGAGGAAAAAGGTGTAAACTTAGTATGGGGGGTTAACCCTAAAGGTAAGTTTACCACTGTTTTTTTGCCAGAACTGGATACTAAGAAACACCTGCTAACAAAAGGAAAGTTTATTTATGATGATTCAATCCCTTGTCCTCAGCATTGTCCGATTTAATAAAATAGATGCCAGTTATATGTTTTTAAACCAATAGGATAAAAAAGGCGTTAATGTTTCTGTTTATAGGGAAATGAATAAAATTACAATTTGGCAGGACCTGTAAGACTATCGGGAATAGTTTTTTTGCCAAAACACGTATCCTCCCGAGGACGGTCCTGTTAATACACTTAATTCTTATCGATAAATACAAAAATTGACAAATTTGGGATTCAAAAATATCAAAATACAAAAGGGTTTATAAAACATAGATAATAGATCAAAAAAAGACAATATGGGTACTTACTAAACCCATATTGTCTTTTTTTTTTTGACCCTCTGTGGAAAAGGTTACACTTATTAATAAACTTAAAGAAAGAAAACAAAATCCAATAAAACTTTAGAGGGCATGATTCGGGTTTACTCTCTGGGAAGAAGAATAGCTTCATAACAATTTCTTAAACTGTTTTTTCGACTTCCCACCCAAAAAGGATGAGAATTGCCATGCATATTATTTAGAATTTTACACCA
>NZ_CDSBKO010000112.1:0-7945 GCF_977115655.1 Aquimarina sp. | reverse complement strand
GGTTGCAACCCTCGATATTTTTTTGTTACACACTTCGTGGCTTAGTGCCTTTTTTGAATAAATTGAGTGTCTAAATTTTAAAAGAAAAACAATTTACTTATCGTAACTCTGCCCCTAATTTACTTTCAAAATTATATTGCAGCTTGTTCATGATTTTATCAATCTGTTTATCGGTAAGTGTTTTGTTGTCATCTTGTAAAGTAAAACTTACTGCATAAGACTTTTTGCCTTTAGGCAAGTTTTTTCCTTGATATACATCAAACAGGTTAATGTCCTTTAAAAATAATTTTTCTGTTTGCTTTGCAATAGTATGAATATCCTCAAAATTAACAGACTCATCTAATAAAAGAGCAAAATCACGGCGTACTTCAGGAAACTTAGGGATGTCTGTATATTTTATTTTAGTATGTCTTGCATATTCTAAAACAGTATCCCATTCAAAATCAGCATACAAAACCTCTTGTGATATCGAAAAATATTTTAAAACAGACTTTTTTACAACCCCAAAGTCTACTAATCTGGCTTTGCCAATAGATAAAGAAAGACCTTCTGCAAATAAGTCATTTTGTATAGGGGATGTTTTTATTTTGGTTATTCCCAAACGATCCAAAACAGACAAAATGATACCTTTCAAATAAAAGAAGTCACTGGTTTGCGAACCAAGATTCCAGGATTCTCGTGATCTGCTGCCAGAAACCAGAATGCTTAAATGCTTATTCTCTGTTCTTTCATTCTCGTAGCTATGGTAAGTCTTACCAAATTCAAACAATTTAAGATCTCCCCGTTTTCTGTTTATATTGTGAGATACTGCCTCTAACCCCGAAAACAACATAGATCTTCTTAATACTGCCAGATCATTACTTAGCGGATTTAGTATAACTACATCATTTTCACTTTTGAGTTGTTCACTTAGTAAGGTATATTCTGGAGATGTAAGTGAATTTGATAGCATTTCATTAAACCCTTGACCTACTAATTGGTTAGAAATAGTGTTTTGCACACTATGATCTGCAAATTTGTCGATATTAGATATCGAAGCATTTAGCTTTTGTGTAAAACTAATATTGTTATAACCATACACCCTAAGTATTTCTTCGATAACATCCGCTTCTCTTCGAACATCATTTCTATATGCAGGTATAGTCAAACCAACCCCGGATTCTGTTACACTGTTAATTTTAATTTCTAGTGAAGTAAGTATTTTTTTTATGGTTTCTTGTGGTAATTCTTCTCCTATTAATTTAGCAGCGTTATCAAAAGACAAGAATACTTGAAAATCTTCAATTTTTTTAGGGTACAAATCTATAAGTTCACTAGAAATAATTCCTCCTGCAAATTCTTGTATCAATAAAGCAGCTCTTTTAAGAGCATACTCTGTGATATTAGGATCAATACCTCGTTCAAATCTAAAAGAAGCATCGGTATTTAAACCGTGTCGTTTTGCAGTTTTTCTAATACTAATAGGGTCAAAATATGCACTTTCTAAAAAAACAGAAGTAGTGGTTTCTGTTACCCCGGATGTAATGCCTCCAAATACCCCGGCAATACAAAGAGGTTTTACAGCATCACAAATCATTAGATCTTCAGGGTGCAATTCTCGTTCTACCTCGTCTAATGTTATAAATTTAGTGCCCGCTTCTACCGTTTTAACTTCAATTTTATTCCCTTCGATGTGGTGTGTGTCAAAAGCATGCAAAGGTTGCCCTAATTCATGTAAAACATAATTGGTAACATCTACAACATTGTTTTTAGGGGTAATTCCAATAGCTTTTAATCTATGCTGTATCCATAAGGGAGATTCCTTTACTTTGATACCAGAAATTATAACACCACAATATCTTGGAGCCAAATTTGGGTTTTTTACTTTCGCATCAATCTTGTGCAGTCTGTTTTCTACTCTAAAACTACTAACCGAAGGAGTAATAAGTTCCAAATGGATATCTTTTTGTAACAATCCCGCTTTAAGGTCACGGGCAACCCCCCAATGACTCATTGCGTCTGCACGGTTAGGGGTAAGTCCAATTTCAAAAATCAAGTCATTTTCGATATCAAATATTTCTGAGGCTTTGGTGCCTACAGGGATATTTGCATCCAAAACCATAATTCCATCATGGCTTTTTCCCAGACCTAATTCATCTTCGGCACAGATCATTCCATGGCTTTCTTCACCTCTTATTTTTCCTTTTTTTATGATCCACTCTTCTCCTTTGTCGTTATATAGCTTAGTGCCAATGGTAGCTACAGGAACTTTTTGACCCGCAGCAACATTAGGTGCGCCGCAAACTATTTGTACTTGCACACCATTGCCCAGATCTACAGTTGTGATGTTTAATTTATCTGCGTCAGGATGTTTTTTGCAGGTAAGAACCTGGCCTACTACGACACCTTCAAGTCCTCCTTTTACACTTTGATAAGACTCTATTCCTTCTACTTCCAAACCTAAATCGGTTAAAAGTTCACCAGTTTTTTCTACCTCCCAATCGGTCTTTATAAATTGTTTTAGCCAGTTATATGAAATCTTCATTGGTACTCTTTCTAAATTCAGGGAGTAAAGATAATATATTGAGTAGAGGATACAAACTAGAACTATCTTATCTTGATAAAAAATGGAAGTAAATTTTTAAGGATTTCATTGTGAGTAAATTAAAAGTACTTAATAAAATAGTTTTCATAATTTAAAAACTTATTTTTTTACTATTTTTGATTAAGTATAAAAAAATATAATGATGAATAACTTAAAGTATATACTGTTAATAGTTTGTTTTGTTATATCTGGGAACACTATTATGTCGCAAGATAAAAAAACAGAAAATCCGCATGAAACTTTAAATAAAATTGAAAGTAAAGAATCAAATACTAAAAATATTCAAAAACAAGATGGTATAGAAACACAAAGTTTACCTACCAAATCTAATATTTCTGCAACTGTTGATGATAAGAATAAGGCAAAAGAAAAAACAGGATCTGATACTGTAAAATCATACCAAACCGAAAAAGGGGATGAAGTGTTTTATCTGATCGATGAAGGAGGGGAAAAAAAAATAGAAGCAGAAAACAAAAATATGACCAATACTTCAGAGATGATTATGGTAATACGCGATCCTGAAAAATTGGAACAACTAAAAAAAGGGAAGGAAGTAAAGACTAAAGAGCAATAAATCATCGTATCGTATTGCAATAAGTGGATTGGGTAATTGTTGATATAAAACGATTTAATAATGCTATATTTAATTTATTTATACTAAAAACAACTAATTAATCATGAAAACAATAATCAAATTATTTATTTTATTACTTTTTTTTGGAGCACTGTCTTGTACCGATAAGAAAAAAGAAGCAGAAGAAACAAAAATTGCTGTTGAAAAAATAGAAGAAGTAGAGTCTGAATTGGAACAAATTTCAGAAGAGGTAGAGTCTAAAGTAGAAGAGTTAGAAGAGTCTTTAGAAGATCTGGATAGTATTTAACAATACATTAAAATGCAGTGAAACATTTACAGCATCATTAACTAGTAAAAAAACAAAAATTATGAAACCACTTAAATTGATAATGATATTTATGTTGATTTTTATATTAGGAAATCAAACAACTTTTGCTCAGGGAAAATCTCAGGAAGCCAAACAAAAAGTTCTTGAGAAAAAAAATAAGGGACAAGAAAAGCTGAAAGAAGGAAAAGAGAAAGCAGAGGAAGCAAAACAAAAAGGAAAAGAAAAAGTTGAAGGCGCAAAAGATAAAATAGAAGAATTAGAAGATGATGTAAAAGAGGAAGTAGAAGATGTAAAAGAAAAAGCAGCAAAAGAAAACGAAAAAACACAGGAAAAAGCTGAAAAAGCCCTAAGAAAAGCTGAAAAAGAAGCAAAAGGAAAAGCTTATGGAAAGAATAAGGAAGGCTTGGTAGGCAAAGAATTTGGTATGGCAAGAGCAGAAGAAGCTAAAGAGATGGTTGAAGAACGTAGTGGGGCGATTAAAAAAAATGAAGAAAGAATAATAAAAGGCAGGCAAAAAATAGCAGCAGCAAAAGAACGCCTGGCAAAAGCTACAGAAAAAGAAGGAGAAGATGCACCCACTCCCGAAGAAATAACCGAAAAAGAAGCTAAAATAGCTAAAGCAGAAGAAAAACTAAATGCTTTAGAAACTGCTGTTTCTAAAGAAAAAGAAAAATTAAAAGAGGGAAAAGAAAGATTAGATAAGCTCTATAAAAAAGAACAATAAGTTTTTATTGGTAATGATTAAAAAACAGATTATCCGGAAAGTTTTTAACAGCTTTCTGGATTTTTTTATGAAAAATATATAATGAAAAAAATACTAATATCCCTGGTCATAATTATAACTGTTTTTTCTTCTTGCAGAAAAGAAACAAAAATCGGGACAACCGGGTTTAAGAGCGGTCCATGGAGAGCTACATTAAAGGTTATGGATAATAAAACCTTACCTTTTTTGATAGAAGTAATGGAAGATCAAACACTACAAATCTTTAATGCAGAAGAAACTATTGAAGTGGATGAAGTATGGGTAAAAGGAGATTCTGTAAAAATTAAATTCCCTGTATTTGAGGGGTATATTGCAGCTCGATTTATAGATTCAGTAACAATCTCAGGAAGTTTTATTAAAGAAAGCCTGAATAGGACAGTACCTTTTGAAGCAAAATATGGAGAGCAGGATCGTTTTGATATTATTTCTAAACCAAAATATGATATAACAGGTAATTGGGAAACCGTTTTTAGTAAAGATACAGAGGCAGACAGATATATTGCAAAAGGAACCTTTGAGCAAAACGGTAACATAGTAACCGGAACATTTAGAACCACAACAGGGGACTATCGATACCTGGAAGGGGTTATAAACAAAAACCAGTTACAATTATCAACCTTTGATGGGGCACATGCATTTTTGTTTACAGCAAAAATAACAGATAATACAATGAATGGTTATTTTTATTCGGGTAATCACTGGAAAGAACCATTTGTAGCAAAAAGAAATGAAAACTACGAATTACCCTCAGAAGATTCTTTAACTTTTTTAAAAAAAGGGTATAAAACACTCGAATTTAGTTTCCCGGATAGTAAAGGAAATCAAGTATCGCTTCAGGATAAACGATTCAAGGGCAAGGTAGTAGTTTTGCAGATAATGGGAACATGGTGCCCAAATTGTATGGACGAAACTAAATATTATGCAGAGTATTATAAAGACCATAAAAATATAGGTGTAGAGTTTGTGGCTTTGGCCTTTGAATATGCAAAAACCAAAGAAAAAGCGTTTGCTTCTATAAAAAGGCTGCAAAATAAACTTAAAGTAGAATATCCGGTTTTACTAGCTCAATATGGCACTTCGGATAAAGAAAAAGCACAAGAAAAATTACCTATGTTAAACCATGTATTGTCGTATCCAACTACTATTATAATAGATAAAAAAGGGCAAGTGCAAAAAATACACACAGGTTTTAACGGTCCGGCTACAGGTCAAAAATATGTAGATTTCAAAAAGGATTTTGATTACTTTATTAAACAACTTTTAAAAGAAGAAAAATAGCAGCAAAGCAAAGTAAACAAGGGTATATAGGCTTTTGATGAGAGATGATTTTTTAAAAAACTCTTCATTTTAGTAAAGAGTTCAGAGGAGATTCAGTTCTTTTTTTACCAAAAAAATAACCAAAATGTTAATATTGTAAAAGTATGACATAAAGAGGTTGGATGCCTTTGTATTGTATGTAGGATTAGTGTATTAACGTATCTTTGTCGCACCAAATTTATATTTATGAGTAAAGCTGTTTATATTGCCACCATAGAGCCTAGTAGTGGTAAATCTATTGTTGTTTTAGGTATGATGCGCATGCTATTGGGTAAAATAGCCAAAGTAGGATATTTTAGACCAATTATTGATGACCCGGCCGAAGGGGAAACAGATAATCACATCAACACTGTTATATCGCATTTTGAGCTGGATATTAATTTTAAAAACGCATACGCATACACCAGAAGCGAAGTACTTCAAAAATATAATCAAGGTAGATCGGGAGAAATAATAGATGAAATCATCAGGAAATATAAAAGTCTGGAAGATAAATTTGATTTTGTATTGGTAGAGGGAACAGATTTTTCTGATGAAGGAAGTATTATAGAGTTTGACATTAATGTTATAATAGCCAAAAACTTAGGTATCCCGGCTATTATTGTTGCTAATGGTATTGATAAAAAAAATGAAGAACTTGTAGCCAACTTAAAATTGGCATACGATACTTTTAACAGCAAAGATGTAGAAGTTTTATCTATAGTAGCCAATAAAGTGACACCAGGTTGCGAGAAGGAACTAGAAAAAAGCTTTGAAAAAGAATTTAACAATAATGTGGATCGCGTTATTATTCCAAAAGTAAATTCGTTGATTAATCCAACGATCAAAGAGATCTTAAATAAACTAGACGGTACCGTTTTATTTGGTAAAGAGTATTTGAACAACCAGGCAGGAAGCTTTGGGGTAGGGGCAATGCAGTTACGAAATTACTTAACACATCTCAAAGACAACAGTTTGGTAATTACACCCGGGGATCGCGCAGATATTATTTTAGGAGTATTGCAAGCAAATATATCTGATAATTATCCAAAAATTTCGGGAATTATATTGACCGGAGGAATTATCCCGGAGCAACCAATACTTAAATTAATTGAGGGGGTATCTTTATCTTTTCCTATAATAACAGTTGCAGAAGGCACTTTTTCTGTAACCAACAAGATAGGATCAATTAAGTCTAAAATTTATTTGGACAATCTTCAAAAAATAAATACTTCAATAAGCACTTTTGCAAAATATGTTAATGAAGATCGTTTGGCAGATCGCTTAATAACATTTAAGTCAGAAGGTTTAACCCCAAGAATGTTTCAGTACAACTTGTTAAGACGGGCTTTACAGCATAAAAAACATATCGTTTTGCCAGAAGGCTCTGACGAAAGAATCTTAAAAGCCACTTCCAGATTATTAGCCTCGGGAGTAGTGAACATTACTTTAATAGGTAATGCAAAAAAGATAAAAAGTAAAGTAGTTAAATTAGATATTCCTATAGATTTTGGTAAATTAAATATTGTTTCTCCTACAGAGTCCCCATATTTTGACGATTATGTACAAACCTTTTATGAGCTAAGAAAACACAAAGATGTTAACTTAGATATGGCAAAAGATATGATGGCAGATGTGTCTTATTTTGGAACTATGATGATTTATAAAGGGCATGCAGATGGTATGGTTTCTGGAGCAGTACATACCACACAGCATACCATACGACCAGCTTTGCAGTTTATTAAAACCAAACCAGGGGTTAAAGTAGTATCCTCTGTGTTTTTTATGTGTTTAGAAGATCGGGTATCTGTTTTTGGAGATTGTGCTATTAACCCTAACCCTAACGCAGAGCAATTAGCAGAAATTGCTATTTCTTCTTCAGAATCTGCAGTAGCGTTTGGGATCGAACCCAAAGTAGCTATGTTATCCTATTCCTCAGGAACCTCGGGTAAAGGTGAAGATGTAGAAACCGTAAGAGCAGCAACAGCCATAGTTAAAGAAAAACGCCCGGATCTTAAAATTGAAGGACCCATACAATACGATGCAGCGGTAGACTTGCAAATAGGAAGAAGCAAGCTTCCAAATTCTGAGGTAGCAGGACAAGCCAGTGTGTTGATATTTCCAGATTTGAATACAGGTAATAACACCTATAAAGCAGTACAAAGAGAAACAGGAGCTTTGGCAATCGGGCCTATGTTGCAAGGATTAAATAAACCAGTTAATGATTTAAGCAGAGGATGTACCGTAGATGATGTTTATAATACAGTGATTATAACTGCAATTCAGGCACAAGGGCTATGATAAACCAAATATTTAAAATTTATCAAAAAGATATAAATAGCAGGTCTTATACCATTTTAACTTTGAAATAGTGCGTATAGAAATTGAATTTATTTTTTA
>NZ_CDSBKO010000111.1:0-8085 GCF_977115655.1 Aquimarina sp. | reverse complement strand
TTAAAAAAGTCAAACCCTCGATATTTTAAGTTACACACTTAATGAAACAGTGTCACAAAATGAAAAGATTAATCAAAATCTATAGAATTTGCTATATTTTTAAAGCTATCCAAATTAATTTTTCCTTTTTCTACAGATTTCATAAGCATGGCCATTTTTTCTGGTCGCATATTATCTCCTAAAACCCGTATCAATGCCAATCCTTTTTTTTGATCTGTCGCAAAAATAATAACCTCATCAATATCGTCCTCTTCGCCTTGGTATTTCAGAACTGCTTTCATGCCATTCGACCCAAATCGCATTAGTGTTTCGTATGTATCTGCATCCAGAATTTTTTTTATTGCAGTACTTTCTTCATCAAACCTGCCTTGATTAGATCCTTTAAGTGGTAAAGCCAAAAAATTTATCTTTTTTATGCTTTCTAGTGCTTCTTGCTCTTCTTTGTTTAATTGTATGGTTTCTTTACTTAAAAGACTAGAGGGTATATCTACTGCTATAAAATCATTATCTCCCTGATGGTCTACAAAATATTTTTGTAATGACGGTTCTCTATTACAACTCATTAGTAAAACAATACTAAGAATCCCTAAAACTCTGTATATATTTTTCATTTCTGTTATTTTTTTGATTGATTACTTTTTGATTGATAACCAATATCCTCTTGCCAAAAAACAAGAAGATATTGATTTGTATAAATAAACTGTGCTTAGTTTCTTTTTTCTTTTACATTTTTTAGTTCCTCACCCCCTGGCACATTAAGGTGATCTGCGATTTTAGAAACTTGTTTAAGATCTATATCCCCTGTAATAGTAAGAACTACAGTATTTGGCCCATCTTTTTTTTCTTGCATCCCATCCAAAAACATAAACAACTCGCTTACGTGATCTTCATCTTTACCTGGTTTTGAATAAAATCTAACATTTTTTCCATCGCTGTTTACTCGCATTAACTCTTCCATCGAAGTACTTTTAAGGTAAGCTGTAACATCTGCTTTCATCTTTTGCCCTACCTCTTTGTTTTCTGTAGCAAAAACCTTTATGTTTTTTATATTTTCTACAAGATTCATGTACTCTTTTACTTCTGCATCATTGCTTTCTATATCTAATTTACTTAATAATTTAAACATTTTACTGGTTACTACGACCGAGGATACATCCTGCATGTTTTCGTACTTATCAAAATTACCTTGTGCGTTAGACATAAATGGTAATGCTACGATTGCTATAATAATTGCTATTTTTTTCATGTTATTTAAGTTTTAAGGCCGCTACAAAGTATTTACCGTGTTTTGGCAATTATTGTTATTTATTTTATTAATTTTTTTGTTGTGTCTTCAAATTCATTCAAATACACTAATTCTTCTGTACCCTTATTCATCAATTGCGAAACCATGCTAAGGATTTTTTTGGTTTCTTGTAAAGCTATTTCAGGATCTTCATAGGTGCCTAAATTTTCATCCTGGCCTATAGGTTGTTTAGCAAAAAACAGTCCCGCTATTAACACTACAGATGCTGCAACTCCTACCCATGTGTACCATGATTTTTTATTAGTTTTTAGTATTAGATCTTTGGTAGCAGTAATAGTTCTCTCTTCAGAAAAATACTGAAACAGACTTTTATATCTCTCAAGGTGTGCCGGCACAGTTTCTCTGGTAAAATAAACCTTTAATTCTTTTTCTTCAGAAATGGTCGTTTCGCCCTCGAAATATTTCTCCAATAATTTCTCAATTTTAGACAACTCCATAATTGTGTTTTTTTAATAATTCTTCTCTAATTTTTTTTCTTCCTCTGGACAATGCTACTCTTACAGCTACTTCGTTTATCTCCAGCATATCTGCTATTTCTGCATTATCATATTGCTCTATATCCCGCAACTGGATAATCATTCGTTGTTGTTCTGGCAAACTATTCATGATCTTACTTACCCAATCCAGACTATCTTTTGCTTCTACTTGTCTTTGTAACGAAGGTCTTTCATCCTTATAATTACTATGCACAATTTTTAGGTTTCCGGTTTCTTTGGCTTTAAGTTTATCATAGCAATAATTTTTGGTCATTGTCATTGCAAAAGCTTCCACATTATTGTACTCTGTCATTTTATTTTTATTTCGCCACAGTTTCAGCAACACTTCTTGTGTAGCATCCTCTGCTTCTTCATTGCTTACCAACAAGCGTTTAGCCAACCTAAAAAGCTTATCTTTAAATCCGTTTGTAAGCGTTATAAATGCTCTTTCTTTCATTATTGGTGGTTGTTATCATAAAGCTTTGTCAGCTTTATATTAGGGAGACGACTATATATCTAATTTGTTACATTCTTTTTAATTTTATAATAAAGTACTTACATTTAGCCCTACAAATTAAAATAATTTATAAAGTGGTTTATTACATTATATACTAACAGAAATGGTTATTGGGGCACTTTAACAACAAATACAAACAAAAAAATAAGCACATGAGACACTTAAAATATGTTACCTTATTACTATTTATTGGAAGCCTTTTTACGGCTTGTTTTAATGACAATGATGATGTCCCCCAGGTCTCTGACACTAATGATATAAATGATTTTATATGGAAAGGGCTTAATGTTTTTTATTTATACAAAGCAGATGTTACCGATCTGGCAGATAATCGTTTTTCTACAGATCAGGATTACACCAATTTTTTATCCGGTTTTTCTACTCCCGAAGCTATTTTTGATGCTCTTAAATCCAGTGTGGATGATTTTAGCTTTTTGGTAGATAATTATATAGAACTAGAGCAAGCATTTGATGGTATCACAAAAAACAATGGTATGGAGTTTGGGTTGATTAGATACCCAAACAATGAGTCTCTTGTTTTTGGTTATGTACGGTATGTACTGCCAGGTACCGATGCAGAAGCAAAAGGAATAAAAAGAGGAAATATTTTTAGTACCATTGATGGAACTCAAATAACTACAGAAAATTTCAGAAAACTATTAGAACCAGATACCTATACGATTGGGCTGGCGGCTTTTGATGGCACTAATATTACCCCTAATAATACTACAATTTCTCTTACCAAAGTACAATATACAGAAAACCCTGTTCTTTTATCCAAAACTATAGATGCAGGAGGTAAACCTGTAGGATACCTTATGTACAACTCTTTTACTGCTGATTTTGATACGCAACTTAATGCTGCTTTTGCCAAATTTGCTTCAGACGGGGTAACTGATCTGGTTTTGGACCTGCGATATAATGGTGGTGGTTCTGTTACTACTGCAATCGATTTGTCGAGTATGATCACCGGGCAATTTAATGGTAAAGTTTTTACTACAGAACAATGGAACTCTGACCGACAAGAACAGTTTGGAAGCACTAATCTTTTTGATAATCAAATAAGAACCGGGGATGCTATTAATTCTCTTAATTTAACCAGAGTGTATATAATTACCACCAGAAGTTCTGCTTCTGCCAGTGAGCTGGTAATTAATGGACTGGATCCATATATTACAGTTACCAAAGTTGGATCTACTACACGAGGTAAATTTCAAGCATCTATAACGTTATATGATTCTGATAACTTTGGCAGACAAGGAGCAGACATCGGGCATACCTATGCTATGCAACCATTGGTACTTAAATCTATAAACTCTGCAGGAGTTACTGATTATTTTAATGGTTTTACTCCCGATATAGAAATCAAGGAAGATTACTCTAATCTTGGAACTTTAGGGGATAGTAATGAGCCTCTTCTTAAAGCTGCATTAGATAATATTACTGGTGCCAGAAGCGCTAAAACATATAACAACACTCTACAACTGGAAAGTGTTGGAAACAGTAAAATGTTTACCCCAAATTACGAACGGATGTACCAGGATACAGATGTTTCTAAAGTTAAAAAGCTAAAATTATAAAATTTAAAGAGATCGTTTAAAAAGCAGTATCTAGTTGTCAAACTGAGCCTGTCGAAGACTAATTTATAATCTATAGATTATAAATTAGTCTTCGACAGGCTCAGACTGACATTATTTAATATTTTGACTTTTTAGATGACCTCTTTTGTGTAAAGTAAAGAATTAGATTTTATAATTCAGAACTTTAAATTAAATCCTATTCTGGCATTTCTACCTCTGGTATTAAACCCTAATATCTCTTGATAATCTTCATTGGTAATATTTTGCATCGCTGCAAATACACTTAGGTTCTCTAGTAACTGGTGGCTTATATAAAAATCCAAAACCCCATACCCATCCAAAGATACCTTTACTGGTGCAAAAGTTACAGGATCTGCATTAGCAAAATCATTATCCGTACGTTCTGTATTATATTGATAACTTAAAGATGTATATGTTTTTTTGCCTAATTGATACCCAACACTTGCATTAACCATCTGTTCTGGGATACGGGTATTATCTTTTAATTTATCAATATTAGTATAGGTATAATTACCACTTATAGATAGTTTATCCTCCAGAACTTTTGTAGACACCTCTACCTCTACTCCATCTACTTTTATATCCTCTGGCGAATTAAAATTTACAAATGTCGTTGGATTAAAAGCAATAAAATTTTCTGATTTACGATTAAAATACACAACGCTTACACGCGTCTTTTTTTCATTTAAAAACTCTACTCCCCCTTCAATCGTTGTGCTTTCTTCTGGTTTTAGATCAGGATTACCAGTATTAAAAGCAGTATCATATAACTGAAATAAAGATGGAGTTATATATGCTGTACTATAAGATGCTAAACCTTTAATATAATTGTTACCAAAAGTATAAGTATACGATGGGTTAATACTGTATACTATTTGGTTATCATATACACTATGCGTATTTAATCTGGCTCCTGCATTAATGTTTAATCCAAAGTTTGAGGTATATACTACATTGGCATACGGATCTACAATATCAAACGTTGCTTTTTCATCACTTATAGTTTCTTCTAAACGAGTACTCCCAAAAGGAATATTAGAAAGGTTAAAATCGCTAAAAGATGCATTAACCCCTACTACCGTATAAAAAGCAGAATTTATAGTATACTTATTGTATCCATCAAAAGTATGTACTTTTCCTTTATATTTTGAAGGGAAACCAGATTGTGTAAAATCTCTTTCCAAAGATGCAAAACTATTGGTGAATGTAAAACTACCATTTGGATATTTCACCTCCCAAAAAGATCCCGCTCTTAGCTGTTGACTATCAAATGTATTATCACCATCTACTGCTGCTCCTGCATCAAAATCATTTTTGTATTGATCCAGATTTCCGAAGAAATGAAACTTAAAATTATCATTATATCGATACCCCAATTTTGCATTTACATTAAATTTTGAAAATGCATCTTCTTTTGCGTCCTTAACTTCGGCTGCCGATAACCCATCTGCAAATTGATTACTTACACTTGCCAGATAACTTACCTTTCCTGCAGTTCCGTTTACAGAAGCAAGATTTACAAACTCGTTAATGTCATAGTCCTGATCGTCCTGCGATTGGTTAGTACCTATACTAGATTGAAAGTTAGCTGCAATTTTTTCTTTACTCTCAGATTTTGTAGTAATATTAATTACCGCAGTAGCCGCCCCAGAACCATATAACGTACTCGATGCTCCTTTAAGAATTTCAATTTCTTTAATTTGATTTACCGATAATAACCGCAAATCAAAATCTCCGGAAGAAGTTGAAGGATCACTAACCGTTACCCCATCAATTCTAATTACGACTTGTCGGTTTCTACCACCACGCACATACACCCCCAGATCTTGTCCTGGTGTACTGCCACTACCATTTATAAACATCCCCGATGCTCTAGAAAGAACGGTAGCCACAGACTGCCCTTGACTGCGCTGTAATTCTTCTTGCGTAATCTTAGTAATTACCTTACCGCTTTGTTCTCTTTTTAGATTAAATTTAGAATCCGAAATAACAACTTCGTCTAACTCATTAACTTTTTCATCTATTTGTATTTCTTGTCCAAATACAAACGAAGATCCCAGCATTACCAATGCTGTTCCAAAAAACATTTTTTTGTTCATTTCTTAAACACTTAATTTTACTATTGCCGGAAAAAAAGTATGTAGTTTACCCATACCCAAACCTTTGTCCCGAAAGTTTGACTTACTATCCAAATTAAGGCAGGTCTCCTGGCTTGCGTCTTGTTGTTTACCTTCCCGATCCAAGATCAGTGGTTTAAAAGAAGTAACAACAAGCACCTTAATATGTAAAAAAACATATACAAAAAAGGCACAGCTTACAGTTGCGGGAACAGCTCAGGATTTATTAATTCTAAATTATAGAAGTAATGCACCTGATTCCCTTTTAATCTTTAACTCTATGGTAAGAGTATAAGAACCAAAATTCTGGGCGAATGTATTATATTTTAAGTTATTTGAGATTACTTTAACCTAAAAATAATTTATACAATTACCTTTGTACTATCTAAAAACTACCTAAATGCTATACTACATTACAGGAGGAGAACGCTCCGGAAAAAGCAAATATGCTCAGGATCTGGCAGTACAACTATCTGACACACCATATTATTTGGCTACATCCAGAGTTTGGGATGAGGATCATCGCCAACGTATAGATCGTCATATTGCAGACAGAGACAGCAGATGGATATCTATCGAAGAAGAAAAAGAACTATCCAAAGTAATACAAGATAATAGTGTAGTGGTTATAGATTGTGTGACACTATGGCTTACTAATTTTTTTGTAGACACCAAAAATGATATCGAAAAATCATTAACCCTTGCCAAAGCCGAATTTGATAAATTATTAAAAATCGATGCCACTATACTTATCATTTCTAACGAAATTGGTATGGGAGTACATGCTACTACCGAGGCAGGAAGAAAATTTACAGAGCTACAAGGATGGATGAATCAATATATCGCCAAGTATGCAGATAAAGCTGTACTCATGGTTTCTGGCATACCTGTCGAAATAAAAGGTGCCGAAGTGCTTTTAAAAAAGCAAATCTAATTTTTACACCCCATACAATAATTCTTATAAATATTTAAAAGTAAACACTATAATGAATTTTGCAATAGCGTCTGTCTCTAATGATACATTAGAAAAAAAAATACAATTCAAAATCGATACCAAAACAAAACCGGTGGGGGCATTAGGCGTTTTAGAAAAAATTGCCTTGCAAATAGGCATGATCCAAAACAAGGAAAACCCCGAGTTAAAACAACCTGCCATTTTGGTTTTTGCAGGAGATCATGGTATTGCTAAAAAAGGAGAAGTTAATCCTTACCCGCAAGAAGTAACCGCCCAGATGGTATACAATTTTATAAATGGCGGTGCAGCAATTAATGTATTTTGCAAACAAAATAACATTGCACTTAAAATAATAGATGCTGGAGTAAATCATGATTTTAACGGAATCGCAAATATTATACATGCAAAAATAAACTATGGTACCAAAAACTATCAGGATACCCCTGCCATGACTCTGGAAGAATGCACTACCGCTATAAAAAAAGGAGCCAGTATAGTTACAGAAACCTATAACAATGGTTGTAACATTATTGGTTTTGGCGAAATGGGAATTGGCAACACCTCTTCTGCTTCTTTGCTAATGGCATATTTTACAAAAAATACCGTTGCAGAATGTGTAGGATCCGGTACCGGGTTACAAGCAGAAGCTATTGCTATCAAAAAATCTATCCTGTCCAAAGTATTTGACACATATACTCCTGCATCTCCATTAGAAGCGCTAGCCACTTTTGGCGGGTTTGAAATTGCTATGATTACAGGCGCTATTTTAAAAGCTGCAGAACTTAAAATGACAATTTTAATAGATGGTTTTATTGTTACTGCTGCTTTATTGGCTGCTCATGCAATAAACAACAAAGTAGTAGACTACTGTATATTTGCACATACTTCTGAAGAGCAAGGACATCAAAAAATGCTAAACTTTTTAGGTAAAAAACCACTTATTAACCTGGGTATGCGACTAGGAGAAGGCACAGGGGTTGCAGTTGCATATCCAATTATAGAGTCTGCCGTACACTTTATAAATACCATGGCAAGTTTTGAGAGTGCAGGGATTTCTGGTAGTGAGTAGTGAGTAGTGAGTAGTGAGTAGTGAGTAGTGAGTAGTGAGTAGTG
>NZ_CDSBKO010000110.1:0-8337 GCF_977115655.1 Aquimarina sp. | reverse complement strand
TGCTCTATTTGAGCTGAACACACTATACACATCAGCGGCAATCACCGCATAAACCAACACGTAAACAACACAAACTTTCCGTAGGAAAAATTTGTGTTGTTTATACACAAACACACCAAAAAAAAAATAAATAAATAAATATACAAACAAGCGCTAAGAGCGCTATTAAAATTATTAACGAAATAATTTGAGACCAATTAGGTCAAATTAATAAAATAAGAAAAAAAAAATTTTTTTTAAACAACAAAAATAATTTTTTTACGGATCCGACCTCATGGACCCGTCTCACAACTTAGATAGGGACCTAAGTGAATCGGAAGAGGACCTAAACACACACGATAACACTATTATCGTACACACAAACACGACGGACGACCCAAATACCGACATGGACGAGGAATACTGCGAACCAGCAGGTCGGGTAACACCGAATCCTAGAAGTCGAGACGAAAGTACGTCGCGTGCCAGCCCCGTAATGTCAGAACGGGCAGCTAGGGCAGCGAAAAGATCGCAGAAGGGTATGCAGGGTCCGGACGGATCACCGGAAAAACAAGCAAGACCCGGAACATCGCGACAAACCGTCTCTCCCCCCAGGATCCCACTCACGGATTTCAACCCAGTCCCTAAAACAAAGTCTAATGGCCTCCCACAGACGAACGGGGCATCGGAGGGTCAAACGGACAACGGCACTGAATTCCACGTCCAAAACGGCCTAGAAAAAATTCTTCCCAGCCGGATCGAACGACAAAGTTCAAATCTCGACCAGTCCACGGTGACTATCGAGACCGTCAGGGAAGAGCCAATAGCTCTAACACGACGTATTGTGGTTCAGAACGCCACGAATACAACTACGAGAGCTGCACGGGAGGATTTAAATAACTCCATAGAGGAGGTAGCAACTATCGGGACAGCAAACGGGACCCGAAACCAAGAATCGAACAATTCGGACCCTCAGCGACCACCCGAAACCACCAACATCAGGGAAATGCTGGCCCAAAATCAACGGATGATGCAGAACCTGATGCAGCAAATTCCGGCAATGGTTCGAAGCCAAGTGGAAAACATCACGGCAGAACATAGGCCATTCCGGGAACTTCAGAACATCGAAGAGATAATGGAAGCAAGAAGCAGCCAAGAAGAAATCGTGGACCAGGAGCAGCAGAGACCAAACCAACAAACGGGGCAAGGCAATGGAACGGGAAATAACCCGCCCCGTAATGAAATAAATATAGTGCAAAAGGCACCGGGGGATAAAGAAAAACAAAATAATAACAACACAAGGGGACAAGACCCCACAAATAAAAATAACACCCTGCAGAATGGGTACGGAAACAGAAATAATACGGAAAAAGCCCCAACTAGAAACATAAATTCAAATACTAGAGACACAAACGTAATGGTAATAGAAAATTCACGCTATAATCAGGGGGATAATTTAAGAGCCCAACAGAGGGGTTATCAGGAATGGTATGGAAACAATTCCACCATCGGCGGGACGGACACGAGTGGAAATACCACGTTCACAAACCGCCAATGGCAGGCAGCAAACGGGGGAAACACAAACAACGGAGCGGAATGGCAAAGTCTAACGAGGACAATACCCAATGGCAGCTCGGGCAACGGATGGCCGGGAACTACAGTGTTTACCGCAAACGCAGCGGACAATCATCGGTACAACACAAGGTTCCAGCCCAACCCGCGACCGAACTCCCAAAGCAATCAACCCCACAGGTACCAACAAACACAAGGAGGATCACCGACATATCCGGGAACGCAACCCCAAATAGGGGCGACCACGGGATTCAACAATGGATCGGTCGGAAGCACGGCATGGGCAAATATGCTCACACCAGATGGATCCCAAACCGTCTTCAAAATTGCCGAACCGGACCTCAACGAAATCCAGGAATTCGATGGATCAAGAAACTTCCACACGTACCTGTCAAAACTGACAAGAGCCATGACGCTACGGAACATCACAAACCCAACTAGAATGCTCTGCCTGCTCAAAAGCAAACTTCGAGGAGCGGCCAGCAACGCACTGGACATTCAAGAACAGTGGAAGCCGGACGAGATGAACGACTACGATCAAGTGGTCGCGTTCCTCATGGAACGATTCGCGCAACCGGCGGATATGACGTTCGGCATCAAGATGCTCCAAGAAGTACGGCAAACGGACACTATCCGGGACTTCATCGATGATCTGCTGCGATGCTGGGTGGAACACATCATTCCACTTAACATCGGAGAAGAAGAGAAAGAAAGCCTCCTCAAAAAGTACTTCTTGAGTGGAATCGCACCCCGATACAGGTCAAGATTGAACCTGGGGTACGAAACCACTTTCGAAGAACTCAAGATGCGGGCCCTAAACATCGAACGGGATGAAGATCTGGAAAAGGAGAGCACTATAGACCAAAGAGGTCAGAACAAAAACAACGATTACAACAACAAGAACAATCGGGGGTACAACAAGAAAGCGAATAGCTCCTCTAACTACAGGGGATCAAAACCAAACAATTACCGGGGCAACGGTGCAAATAGCACCCCATTAGGCAAAGGCAACGGATCCAATGGTCCGAAGAAAGGCTGTGGAAACTGCGGGAAGCCGGGGCACACCACGAATGAGTGTAGGGGTCGACCCAAGTCAGAAGTCACATGCCATGCATGTCACGGACTGGGTCATTACGCCAACGAGTGCCTCAATCGACCCAAAGACAAACAGACCTACGAGAAGAAGCCAAGCGGGCCCCAATGCTACAAATGCAACGAAATGGGACATGTGAGCAAGGACTGCCCCAAACGAAACCAGAGCAATCAGCCCTCATGGGCAGGAAACAAACAGGGGGTTCCGAAGAAGAAGTGGTGCGAACATCATCAGGTATCGACCCACTGGACTAAGGATTGCCGAAATCCACCGCAATCAGCGGGTTCGTCAAAGTCAACGGCCAATCAGCAGGGAGCGAACGCAGTCGAAAGGGACCAGCAATATCTGTCCCAATGCTACGGACCACGGCAAGAAGCAAGACAACGCAACGACGAGTTCGTGGAAAACAATCAAGACAGCGAAAGCTCGGACGGCGAGGACTTAGACGGATTTCGCAGGATCGTACGGCAAAGAGTCCATATGGTGGAAAGGGCGGAGAACAAAGAAAGGCAGATCCAATCCATCAACAACACACAGGTCAAAGCGCCCCCACGGTACTACATGTACATCGAAGTCCAAATTGAGGACACGGCTGTGCGCAGTCTCATCGATACTGGAGCACAATCAACCCTCATCACAGCGAAAGGGTACAAAAAGTACTTCAAGCATCTGCCACTGAAGGAAGCAAATGTCGAGTTCACGGGCTTCAACAACGAAACGACCAACAACTCGCTGGGCGTATTCGAAGCTCCAGTGACCATCGACGGAGTGACCAAGACGATCGACGTTCACGTCTTGGAAAATCTGCACTCACCCATGCTGTTCGGCGACGACGCACTACGAGCCTTTGGCTTAGTGCTCGACTACGCGAAGGAACAGGTGACAATGAACGGCAAAAAGATCAAAACCCTCTCGAAGAGGCCAGCGACGCCTCAAATAGAGGAGAATAAAACAAAGAAAGAAGAAAAGCGGAAGATTCCCATCTGTAAGGTGGCAATCAGCATTAACATACCACCAAATACAATGAAGTATGTTAAATGCTCGTTCACCGGAGACATCGAAGATGGAGAAGACGTGGAAGTCCAGCCGAATGGCAGCGAAGAAGAACAGCTGGATATCATGGCTCCACGTATACTCGCAAACCCAAAAGACAAATCAGTCTTAATTCCCTTCTCCAACCATAGCGAGAAGACGGTACGAATGCGAAGGGGAAAGAAAGTAGCCAGCGCCGAGCAAGTTACTGTCATCGAGACAGTCCTGTCAGCGCAAACAGCGAGGGATGCACTGGAAGCCTTGTACGAAAACCCGGACAACCCGATCGCGTCCGAGGAGGAATACAAAGCGAAGGCTAAGCTCCCGTCATTAGCGAAAAGAGACGCGCTAGTGGCAGACTTCAAGAAATCGATGATGGAACGAGCTCGACGAATGGGCAAAGACATCGACATTCCCGATGGTATCGACCTCGATTCAGCGAACATGACAGACGAGGAGAAACGATACTTGTCGATCCTGATCCAAGAATACGATGATGTATTCATGAAACCAGGCGAAGTCCTCAAAGGGACGACGCTGGTCGAACATCAGATCGACCTAAAAGAAGAAACGGCCGTGAAGCAGCCATACCGCAACCCACTGGCCTATCGAAAACTCATCACAGAAGAAGTACAAGATATGCTGGCAAAGAACATCATCGTGCCATCCAACAGCCCATGGGCCTCACCAGTGGTCCTCGTCAAGAAGAAGGACGGTTCCATCCGATTCTGCGTGGACTACAGGGCCCTCAATGCGGTAACACGGAAGGACAGTTATCCTCTCCCGCGAATCGACGAAACCCTAGCAACACTGTGTGGATCAGTGTTCTTCACAACACTGGATCTACAATCAGGGTATTGGCAAATCCCGATGCGGAAGAAGGACATAGAGAAAACGGCATTCTCGTGCCATGAGGGACTGTACGAGTACACCATGATGCCGTTTGGTCTCTCCAACGCGCCAGCGACATTTCAGCGCCTCATGCAATTCGTGCTCAAAGGACTGCTGATGGAGTTCTGCATGTGCTACCTCGACGACGTGGTAATTTTCTCGAAGACGGCCTGGGAACACCTGTACCATTTCAAACAGGTCTTGCAACGTCTGAGGGATGCACATCTGAAACTGAAGCCGTCCAAGTGCGAGTTAGCACGAACCGACGTCAAATTCTTGGGCCACGTGATCTCGGCGAAAGGCATACAGCCTGACCCGGGAAAAATCGAGAAAATCCGGGAATGCCCCTACCCCAAATCGGTCAAGCAAGTGCGCCAGTTCCTGGGTCTCACAGGATACTACAGAGCGTACGTCAAAGGGTATGGAGTCATTGCCGCGCCACTCTACGACCTCACACAAGCGGATCAAAAGAATCTGGCATTCTCCAAACGATGGAACGACGATGCAGCAGTGGCATTCGACGCACTCAAAGAAAAGCTCACGGAAGCTCCAATCCTTGGCTATCCCGACATGAACCTGCCGTTCCGGTTGTACACGGACGCCAGCAACATCGGCCTAGGATTCGTGCTCGCACAAGTCGGACACGACGGAACAGAACGAGTGCTGCACTACGGAAGCAAAAAGCTAACAGACACAGAGACCCGCTATGCAGTGACGGAAAAGGAATGCTTGGCAGTGGTTAAAGCCTTCTCAACATACAGGCAATACCTGCTAGGAGGGTTCGTAACCATCTATACGGACCATCTGCCACTGCTTCGCATCCTAGACCGGAAACGAAAAGCAGAGGACATCACGCCACGTCTGCTTCGAATGGCCATGATGCTAGCGGAATACGACTATGAAATGCAGTACGTTCCGGGCGAAAAGCACACGAACGCCGATGCGTTATCACGCCCACCGTTCGTGCAATGCGACGACGACGATGACGTCGAACCAACGAAAGCCATCGCGAAGCTGCAACGCACAAAGCGCGCCCTCGAAAAGATGGTCGAAAAAGAGAAGAAGAACGCCAAAAAGCCAGCAGAAAGACGGCAAATCAACATCATACAAAAGATGATCCGCTCGTGCGATGAAGACATCTTGGAGGCCGAGCAGAAAGGGCAAAGAGATCCAATCATCGAAAATGAAATCAACATGGTCACAAAGAAGACAAAGACAGGCAAACAGCCTCGTTCGCCTACAAAACCGGGTAACGAGGATCACTCCACTAATGGCAAACTAGCTGAGGAGACGGAACAATCGGAAATACCGATCTCCAAGAGCGAAATAGCTTGCGCGTTAGTAGAAGTGGATCCCAACCTGGAAGAGTCGGACGACGAGGGCGATGAAGAAGAAGAATTCAGAGTCGAAGCGGACCTGAATGATGTGATCGACGAAGACACAGAAGACATGCAAGCAGAAGAAGCGGCAGGGGGAGCGCTGAAAGACAGCTTACGACAAGACTGCGAAGACCTCAACGAAGGACACAACTTCGAATACTTCAGCCTGCGAGCACCATGGAACAAACAGGAGATCATCGATGCACAACGAGAAGACCCTCGTTTAGGCGAATTAGCCTACTACTTAGAAACCATGGAGCTACCAGACGACGAAGCTATTGCGAAGTGGGTCATAGCGCACGAACCATTCTACTGCCTGTGGGAGGAAATCCTCTACAGAATGAAGCGAAAAACATCACCAGTCGCAAGGGACAAGGTCGAATTCCAACTGGTAGTGCCAAATATCTTCACCTACCCCCTCATGGACATGCTTCACACATCGAAGTATGGAGGACATCTGGGATTCAACAAGGTGTTGATGAAGCTGCAGCAGAAATACTACTGGGAGGGAATGCAAGCGGACCTAAAGAACTTCATCCAGGACTGCATCCCATGCGCGAGATTCAAGAAAGGGGAAAACCGAAGAAACCCACTCCAGCCGCTAAGAGCCATGTCTCCATTCCACATGGTGGCAATCGACGTGATTGGCCCACTACCGGAGACAGACAAGGGGAACAAATACATCGTGACCCTTATGGACTACTACACGAAATGGCCAGAAGCCTACGCGACAAAAGATCAAAAAGCAAGCACAATCGTCGACTTGCTCCATGACAGGATCATCCCGACACACGGCGTTCCAAGAGTGATCATCACCGATAGAGGACCATCATTCACCTCGGAGCTGTTCATGAGCGAAGTGGCATCGGTAGGAGCACACGTATGCTACACCGCTCCCTACCACCACCAAGCGAATGGCCTCGTGGAACGATGGAACAAAACGCTGATGGACATGATTCATCCGTTAACAGAAGAAAAACCAAACAACTGGGACACGTTCATTGGACCCACGTTGTTTGCGTATCGATCAACGCCACACGCATCAACAGGCAACACACCATTCTACCTGATGCACGGGAGAGATCCAAGCATCCCTATGGAAAACCCTCTCTTCGAAGTCAACCAAGGACTCCAACGAACAGACTGGGCAGCAGAAGTCACACAAAGGATGACGGAAGCCTGGGAGGTAGCCGCAGAAAAGAACAAGAAAATGCAACTACAGTACAAAGAGTACTACGACAGGAAAGCGGCGGACCGAGACTTCAGCATTGGAGACCTGGTACTCATGAAGAACCGGGAGAAGCTAAACGGGAAGCGAATCGGAAACAAGTTCCATCCGGAATTTGACCGACTATATCGGGTAATGGCTATCGACAACAACAGCCGCTTGAAGCTCAAACGAGTCGGAGCACCACTCAAGCGCCCGGAATGGCACAACAGCGCTCTCTTCAAGCACTTCATGGGCTCAGAAGAAGCATATCTCGAATACGAAGGACGCCTCAGAATCGCAAAAAGCGGAATCCGGACAGTCAATCAAGACGACGCACTATGCCGGATCTGCGGAGGGACCTTCCTAGAAGACATGGAAAAGCCGGACAAAATCATATGGCTGGAATGCGACGGATGCACGGATTGGTACCATCTACACTGCGTCGGAAGGGACCCTGAAGACACGGCCTGGGAATGCCCAGACTGTGACAGGAAGGGACGATAGACGAACGAACGAAAACGACGTTATTATTTTATTTTACAACTAAACACTTATTAAATTATTATTTTTATTAACAACTAAAATTATTAATAGTCACACTAAGTTCTAAGTCATTAAACTTCGCAGTCTAACTAGTACTAATCTTATCTGTTAATTTCAGTCATGTCCGATGCTGAACGGGATATACCCGAGCCGCAACGGGATATACCCGACCCCGAACAACCCTCAACTTCCAACGAGGACAACTGGGTCGACCCATCGGCACCATGGACGGACCCACGTCACCCATGTCACTATCTGGACGTGTGGGTCAACACCGTCCGAATCATGGGCCACCGGCTGGGATCCTCGTTGCGGACGTTGTTCGTGGAGCACAGCGACTTGTTCCCGGTCGCAATAAAGTTGCTACAATACAAAGAAGGCAACATGACGACGGCAATCGGACTGCACATGCCCCGCGTCACCATCGACGAGGCGATGTTCACGAAAATCCAGAAGTGGAAGCAGCAAGGCAATTTAGCCGCACACCCACTCCTCGAGAAATACCCACGAGCAATAAAGCTCATCCCCAACGACACCATCATGGGACTCAACCAGAAGGACGAGTTCGCGACAGCTCTGGTAACGCAAACAGCGTGGGGAATCAGCGTCATCTGGGACGTCTCAACGTTCCGCGGACG
>NZ_CDSBKO010000109.1:0-8552 GCF_977115655.1 Aquimarina sp. | reverse complement strand
CGGGAGGTGGCACCACAGGGTGTTCAACCAAGCGCGTCTGCTGAGACGTCGTCTCGACAACAGCAACAAGTAATAACAACAACAACAGTTCAACAGCAACAATCAGCGACGAGCTCAACGCCGGCTAAAGCTGAACCTGTTGCTGCGGCAATGGTACGAACTCGACCCGTAGGGCCGGATTCAATAGCGGAGCCTGATGAGCTCCATCTCAACGATGATGCCGGGGATTTCCTCGACACCGATCAGGAGGGTAATACGCCGAAAGCGGAGATAAAACCGGTCGCCCAACGACAACGGTCAGACCAAGTTGGGGAAAAGCGAAAGGAGCAGCGACAACGTGCGGAGCGCCGACGTGAGACGTCACCAAAGCATTCTCCACGAAGTCCTGTTCATTGTGACGCTCCAACCAAGGGTCGACACGATTCAAAGAAGGACGATCGGGGTAAACCCCAAAAATCGAGCAAGATACGTCGACGCAGCGGATCGAACGAGTCCGGTTCGAAACGGCGGGCGACGGGAAATGGTCATCGCGAGCGTCAAGAAGACGATCGAAAAGAACAATCCGGTCACAAGGATAAAGAAACGGCGGTCCGAAGGGCATTGAATCGTTCATTGTCCCGCATGCGATCTCGGGATTCCCAAAGTCCTGAAACAGCACAAAAGGACCAACAACACCGTAAACGGTCAAAGTCACCAGGCGATAAATCGACTGCGGCAAAGGGTCAAGACTACCTGAAGAACGCCCAACATGAGGACGCTTCTTCGGAGAAATTACCCACTGTCCGCTCGGTTGTCGTCGCGGTAAACCGACCATCACGGGAGCCGGAAGCCAAACCAAAACATCCTGACCGGGATGGACTTGAAGAACGTCAACAACCTCGCGGGATAAATCCCTTCCTACACGGTGCTTCCCCACCTAAAATGGCACGGGAAGACGATGAATCAAGTGAACTGTCTAAAGACACAACCACCACTGGTCCGTCCACGATTAATCCACCTAAAGGTCGTGGACGAGGCAGAGGAAGCGCATCGGCTTCTTCACAATATCGTCCAGGATACGGTGCTCCTGTCCAGGAACACAGCACTGGGACGCCAACATCACGACAAACCAGCCCACGGCCTGGTACATCACAAGCAACCTACGATGACGAAGATTCGGCACCACCGTCTGAATATCACACGGCGAGGTCGCGAAGCTTGACTAATAGTGTCTGGTCATTGGCAGAATCGGCAAGACCGGATTCTCCTGTTCCGCCACACGAGCCAACGCCGGCTGAAAAGTGGGGAATGATACTACGGACACGCGACGTCGACTATACAAAGGACTCCAGAGCACAACGGGATCAGCGGTTGCAACTGCATCGATTCCGCCAAACTCAGGGGATGCGTCACTCGTATGCCTTGGTATCGGATCGTAACGCGCTGGCTAAAGCCAATAAGAAAAAGTCAATTCCTCCCATTTACACCTGGGAGTTCATCAACTTTGAGTGGATGGTAAACCATAGACCACGGGGCTTTCGCCTGCGACTACATCGCCGGTATTTCACAACAGTGGAAGGCCTCGGGAGTCCTGGACAACTTCCAACCAACATCTTCGAGTTGGTCACTGCTACGGTGGACGCAGCAATGGCGGAAGTTGATAATCGAACCAGAGGCGTCAACCATTGGGATCTGCGAGGATTCATTGGCTGGTTAGCGGACACGGAAATCTATTTTCGTGAACGGTACATGCGGGTGAACGGGGTGAGTCGATACGAAGAAGACTACGATGTCGCCATCACGACTCTGAACCGCCGTCTAAAGATGTACATCCAGCAACGAATCATCGCAGCGGCAAACAAACTCTGGCTAAAGCTACCTCGTGAAGCGGCACTACCCCTGTCATTGAGATACCACAAGTTCTCTGGCAGAGCTCTGTATCTGGGGCAAGCCCACGCGCACTACATGCACGACAGGGAGTACTGGCGCCTGCGGGAAGATCTCGAGAACACTTTGCTTCGGCAAGATGTTCCCGCGATGGGTACATTCTCCGGGTGGATCGACACGATGCCGGAAGTCGACACAATTGCAGAAGAGCTGTATGATACAACTCTGCAGTTGCTGACTGGCATTGGAACGCTCTTCAAACAAGTCGAAGAGATCGACCAATTCAAAGACGACGGTCGACTCGACACGGGTGGAGACACCGACGATGAAGGTCCGATGGAGGCAATGTAAACATTTTCGCGCCTTAAAAGGCATCGGTCGCCGACAGATGTCAAAGCACGGGCGCATGAATGCCATCAGCTGAACGTCGGCAATCAGCATTGAATTTTGACAATCTCGATTATGACAATCAACACTAATGTGACGGGTTCAACCCAACTTGTAAATTTGTAATATAACTTGTAAATGTGATGCATAATGTTACCTCAAAAATTATTTTGCTGCCTCCGTAAACTGTGAAATTAGTCGCGTGTACATTAAAATGTAGTTATATTTTTGCAAATTTTTAATAAAAACACAAAATACTACAAAAACAAATGTAAAGTTCTTTATTTTTGATATCAATGAAATGTTTTTTTTAGCCAATGTAATGAGTAAACTGTATAACTGGCTAAAGCCTTGTTATATTTTATCCTGCTATTTTTGTTATAACATGTATTGCAGCATCTAAACTACTCACATGTACAGAGCGGGAACTAAAGCTTCCACATTTTCATTAAAAATCTAAAAAAAATTACGTTCTGTACAGTGTGTAACAATTTTTTCTAAAACTTATCATTTGAAGATTCCAATGTATAGGTGCAAGCTAAAGCTCACATGTAAAATTTTTTTTTTTGGGAATATGCATTTATTTGTGTCTTGATATCGTTCGTACTAAAGTACTTACCTTGTCTTGACTTGTAAATAACTTGTTATTTTTACTCGTTTTGTCACTCGTTATAACACTAATGCATAATGTTTTCAAATGTTATTTTTGCACTGCATTTTTTTTAAAAGTCATAATAGCCTTAACATCGGGTGCTTTAGAGCCGCGGGGTAAACCCAAAGCTCATATTTTTGTCATGTTATTGCTCATTTTTAACCGTGCATACATGTTTGTCACTGCCGGGGGGCACGATGCCAGGGGACGTCATCGGCTCGTGGGAGGGGGGATGTTATGATGTATATGCATAGCCTCCCTTCTGCTGCTGGCGTCACAAGCACTTCTGCCATCCTAAAGGATAAAATGGTAGTGAGAAGTGCTTACTTTGGTCAAATCGTGCTTCCTAGATTATCTTTTTGCGGGTTCTTAAATAGTGCTGTATAAATTTGTTTAAGACCCCTTATAAATAATACCCCTCCCTCGGGGGTATGAATCATTAAGGGGGCTGGCACCGGGCCAGCAAGATGGCGGCCCACAATGGCGGATGGGCTAGCTAGTGCCCAGGTGCAAGATGGCACGAGAAAAAGAAAAAGACCAAAAAGAACACCAAAAGCACCAAAAAGCAGCAAGGGTCCGAGGACCCGTACTCGCCGCCCCACGCGACCCAAACATCAGAAACCGAGTTCGGAATAATCCCCGGACTCGGTTTGGTCGAAAAATATTCTGCCACCCGGTTTTGGACCAAAATCCCAAAACCGGGTTATTTTAATAAATGATCCAAAAACGCCGAAAAACGACCTCCGCCGGGATTTTTCGTCACAAGGACAGGTTCCCGCTGTCCTCCTAATTTTTGGAATACCATCAGAAGAGCCCCGTCTCGCCGTCTTGCTCGTCAGCTACTGCCTAAAGGCATTCTGCCGATAGGTCTTGAGATTAAGATAGGCAAAAGTCAAAAACGACACGAGTCGAATAACTCTAAACTAACCGTTAATAATTTCAGTGTAATTAAATAAATACTCGATTAGTATTTGTCAGAGACTCGTCTTTCAAACGCAAACTAAGCGGTAAGTCTCAGCACAATTCTTACTAAAGTAATCTAACTGGTATTTGGTCACTGTGAGCGTGAGCGCCCTAAAAGGCAGTGCCAAATACTCTGACATTTTGTAACAGAACTAGGAGCAGATTTGAGGCACAAATCTGGCTCAAATAATTTCAAGGAAATAAGTACATCGTTGTAAAAATTAAGCAGGGGGATATTTTATGCAATAAACTGCCATTCCATGCCATTCCATGCCATAAAATTCCACCATGTCATTCATAACCTGTTCCCATAATTTTGTAATAAAGTGTGCCTTTATTGTGTTGTTTTATTTGGAGCGGTATTAGCTGTTGGCGAGGAGATAACCTGAATCCACTTTCCTAGGATTCGAAGTACTCGATGCGCCTTAAATATGGCAACCCTTCTTGGCGGCTTAAAAGCCTTCCCCATCTGGTTGCGCCCTAAAGGGCACCCCCATACCTACACGAACAAAATGTGTTAACATGGTCACCACGCTGCATTATCTCCTAACAGCTATACCGTTCCATTTATTACAAAACTAAGGGTATTAATTTTGGAATGGGCATGAGTAAATGACATTTTGTTAACGAATTGAAATTTGAACCTGGTCACTGATAAACATTTTAATAAAGACTTGCTAAAGCAAAAATAATTTTGCCGGTGCATCGTCTAGAACAAGCTCTTTTTCAGCACGTCTCGGCAAAGCTAAAGCTATCACAAAGTGCTCCAAAACGCTGCTGGATCCAACGGACCGTCATCCAAGCATCTTCTAGTGCCAAATTTTTCAACAACAGGTAAACTAGACTCTTCTACGTGATCTACAGTCTCGAATACTTCGGCCGATCCAGCTCTGTCCGTGCATCTGCTCAGATTTTTTTTCTCTTTCGAAGCTTCGCTCAAAAACTATTTTTTTTACGTCGACTTCAGGCTCGATTAAAATTCGAAATTTTTGATGCAAACTGCTCCGACTGGACGATAGAGTGGTGGAAGTACACGACACTGCATAATAGTTGTTTAAAAAGCAACTCTGGATGGCTCCTCGTCCGTCTCCCCACCGAATGCAGCATAAATGCAAATTTGGTCGAAAATAGTGAAAAAGTGAATTTTTTCATCAAGCTGCTGCTCAGCCGAAAAAGACAATTTTGTCAAAATTTTTCGTTATCCTACTCATAAAATAGTGGAACTAAATGATTTTCATCACCAAACCCCTCCATCAGTGGCCTAAAGTGCCGCAATAATTATTTGATTGTTAAAAATCCGCTTTGAAAACGCGAATTTAACAATTTTAAGAAAAAATGACTTTTTTCATCAGCGTGCTGCTGGATGAAAAATGTTTATTTTTTTAATTCCTTCGACAATCAGTACCTAAAACGGCTATACTTACTAACGACATTAACATCTGGAAGCAACTAGTTCTGGTTCGACCCCCCCGTCACTCAAAATTTCGTCAAAATAACAGAAATTGACAATTTTGCCAAAAATGAAGTTTTTCATCAGCGTGCTGCTGGATGGAAAATTTTTATTTTTCTAATTCCTTTGGCTATCAACACCTAAAACGGTAATATTTACTAGCCATAACAACAGCTGGACTCAAATAGTTCTGGTTCGACCCCCCCGTCACTCAAATTTTCGTTCAAAAACGAAAATTTCTGAAAATCGACACAAAATAGGATTTTCAATTTTTTCGAGACAATTTTTCCAAAAAGTGAATAAAAATGGAAATGTCCGATACTGAGGACGATAATATGGTCAATGGAACTACTAACAACAATAATCCCAGTAATAATATGGCTAATGTCCAAAATAATGACCAAAATGATGAAATTAGCGAAAATGACAATAATAACACTGAGGGTACGGAGGCACCGGGTGCCAGTGCCACGTCAGAAGTGCAAATAAGTGCCAGTGCTAGTGAGGATAGGATGCCAGAGGTAGGATATCGTCCAAATGTGCAGCCTAATGGCGATACTCCAGTCCTTACTACGCACCCTAAAGGGTTAACTGCTGAAAATCTTCAGCCCGTTTCAGCGTCGCTACCTAAAGGTGCCACAAATGGCCCACCACGGGTGCCAGTGACATCGCAGCGCCAAACGGTTGCCACCACTGAATTCAGTGACCCAAATTACCCCCAGAACCCTCTTTTTGGGCAATTTGCTCCACAAAATTCAATTTCGACCTCCACCCAGGCGTTTGGTCTACCTACTACCGAAAACACCCACAGACACCAAAGTGGCGATTTTTATGGTTTTTCGGGTGAATCAGAGGAAGAACCAGCGGTCAATACGCAGGGTAATCTTCGTCCTAAACCCCCACAATTAACTCGTAGGCCAAATCCACGAAATATGGATTTGACCCACAGGTCAACGCAATCGCAGGCTAATGCCGAGACTGGACCAGCTCTGCAACAAATGCATGACCTCGTAAACGAGAACCGCATTTACATGCAAGAGGTGTTGCAGCAGTTGCCCCACATGATCAGGGTGCAAATTGACGCTGCAAACCCTCATGTAACTCCGGAACGGTCTAATGACCACGCTCGGGGACGTCAAGGGGACCGGCTGACCAATAGCCAACCGGAACCTTCTCGAGCACCTCGCGGTCAAAGCGCCGTATTTGGGACCGAGAATGCCAACAATAATGGCACTACACGTGACGGCACACGTAGTCGGAGTGCTTTTTCGGCTGACCGGGCTCACTATCAACCGAGTGACCCCCGCCAACCCCCCAACAACAACACAACCGGAACAAACCGTGAGATGTTCCACCCCCACCAAACCGGGGATGGACACCAGATGTACGATAATACTGGTACATCTGCACCATCTGGCCAAACATACCAGCCTCATTTCGGTGCCACTCAGCCACCGAACTTTGGGAACAACCCCCATGGGCTAATGCCTAACAGCAACGACCCTCACGACGAAAACGTTGAGGTCATTGAACGGCACTATCAGCGCACCATAAATGGTCCGGCGGGCAACCGCCCATATAGGGAAGAAACGATGCCATACAGCGGTAACTCGTGGAATCCAGATATGGCTAATGACCATGCGCCACAAGCCCAAAACTGGGTAAACCCATCACTGATGAGGCCAGACAACAACCGAGAAGGGAATCCCCCTCACAATGTTCAAAATTCGGTAAATTTTGAGCCACATCTCAATCGACGGGGTGCTCACTACCAATCAACACCCCGCATAAATGCGAACGATCCACAACAGGACGAGCGAATGGCAAGTCGGACGGACGAGCAAAATCAATTCATCCGCCAGTCACGACAATACTGGGGAACAGAGGAAAGCCAAGAAGACCTACGGTCTAATGACCAACGATCTACTGACCGCCCTCCATCCCCCCGAAGACCGCCGTACAAACGCGTTTCACGTTCTGGTCATCTCTTAGGGGATCAAGACCGACCATACGCTTCAAGCCATGATCAAACTGGATGGTCCAATCTTGGATTTCCCCCAGGAACAAGTCCAATCTTCAAGATTGCTGAACCAGACATCACTGAGGTACCGAACTTCAAAGGGGATCGGAACTTCGCAGCCTACCTGTTCAAATTCAATCAGGCAGTGGCGATGCGAAACATTACCAATCCAATTCGTAAATTGGTTCTGCTTAAAAGCAAACTCCGGGACACAGCCGCTCAAGCGCTGGAGACCCAGGAACGCTGGAAGCCAACAGAAATGGGAAACTTTGATAGTGTTGTGTCTTTCCTACTCGAAAGATTTGAACAACCTGTCAATATTGCATATGGTCTCAAGAAATTGCAAGAAGTCCAACAATCAGGATCCATCCGTGGATTCCTTGATCAACTTCTTCAATGTTGGGTTGACTATGTCGTGCCCTTGGACATTGGAGAAGGAGAAAAAGAAAATCTTCTAAAGAAGTATTTTCTCCAGGGAATCAAAGCCAAATATCGAGCTCGACTCGACTTGGGTTTTGACTCTACCTTTGAGGAACTCAAAGGCAGAGCACTTCAGATCGAAAGGAATGAGGACCCTGCTACAAATGAAGAGCAAAATAATCCACCATCGAACACTACTCAAAGCTCAGGTCAAAATAAATACAGCCGAAGCAAGAGTACGAAGCCACAACAAGGTCAAAGTACCAGCACCGGAGGAAAACCAAGAACAATTTGTGGATATTGTGGTAAACCTAACCACACCGAAGACCGATGCTGGAGCCGACTTAAAAGTCAAACTCCCGCGATCAAATGCACTAACTGTGGAGGTACCAACCATTATGCTAACGAGTGCTTCAAGCAAAAACAAGATGGTCAACGGCAGAAAGGTACATGCTACACCTGTGGTGACCCCAACCATCAACAAAGGGACTGCCCACAGCGTAATCAGAGCAATCAACCTAAATGGGGATCAAACCAACAAGGCGCCCCAAAGAAACGTTGGTGCCATCACTGTCAATCAGGAAGCCACTGGCCAAACCAGTGCCGTAACACGGCCCCTGCTACAGGAAGCAATGCCACTACTCCAAAGGTGCCTCAAAAAGGTGCAAACGTTGTTGCCCCAAATCAAAATTACTTGGCCGTATTCCGTAGCCCTGCTCCTCAACAAGCTCATGTTCAAGAAATACTTTTCGAAAATGCCTCACAATCAGTGCAGAACAAGGAAAGCGATTTCA
>NZ_CDSBKO010000108.1:0-8591 GCF_977115655.1 Aquimarina sp. | reverse complement strand
GAAATACTTTTCGAAAATGCCTCACAATCAGTGCAGAACAAGGAAAGCGATTTCATTGAGGGATTCTACCCCCCAGAAAGACATGCCACGAACATGGTGTCTGTACATCCGGCACAGGGGATGCAACAACAGGTTAAAACCAATAACGTTGCCCTCAGCGTACCACCACGGTACTATATGTACATTCGTGTTCTTATTGAAGAAATTCAAATCAACAGTCTTATTGACACAGGGGCACAATCAACCCTAATGAAAGCTGAGGGATACCGGAAATATTTTTCCCATCTTCCACTCACGCTAAAGCCAATGGAGTTCGTTGGATTTAACAACGAAGTGACTAGTGAAACGGTCGGCATTTTTAATGCCCCTATCACCATAAATGGTACGACTAAAGTCATCCCCGTTTATGTCCTTGAGAAGCTACAGTCGCCTCTCATCTTTGGTGATGATGCACTGCGTGCTTTCGGGCTAGTCATTGACTACAATAACCATCAAATTCGGATGGATGATAAGCCAGTTCGCTGCTATTCACGTGGGCCTAAAGCGCCAACTGGAAAAGAAAATGCAGTACCAGAACCGAGCTGTCAAAGTGAACAACGAATCGTTTGCTGCAAAGTGGAAATGAGCCTCAATATACCATCGAGGACAACAAAATACGTCCAATGCACGTTCACCAACGGAATAAACGATGGCGACGATGTAGAAATACAGCCTAATGGCAATGGATTCAAAGGTGAAGACCTCATGAGTCCACGAGTGTTCACCACCGTTCGTAAGGGATCGGTAGTGATTCCATTCTCGAACGTCAGTGATCACGCCATTAGAATCCGCCGAGGAAGAAAAGTAGGAACAGCAGAAAAAGGAGAAGTGATCCATACAGTCTTGTCCGCTCAAACATCAAGGGACGCATTAGATGCTCTGTACGAAGAACCAGACGATCCTCGCACAACAGAAGAGCAATGCATCCTAAAGGAAAAGACAGCTAAGGAACTGTATCGGGAACAAATGATTAAAGATTTCAAACGTTCGATGATCGAAAGAGGACATCGAATGGGCAGAAACATCGAAATACCAGAGGGACTCGACATTAATTCGGCATGCATGACCGATGAAGAAAAGCGTTACCTCGCGATCTTAATTCAAGAATACGATGACGTCTTCATGAAAGCGGATGAAATTCTGGAAGGCACTACAATGGTGGAACACACTATTGACCTGAAGGATGAAACACCGATAAAGCAACCATATCGGAATCCGCTTGCTTATCGAAAGATTGTGACTGAAGAAGTCCAAAGTATGCTTGACAAGAAAATCATTGTACCATCAAACAGTCCATGGGCATCACCCGTGGTGATCGTACGGAAAAAGGACGGAACGATCCGTTTTTGTGTCGATTATAGAGCCCTTAACGCAGTCACCAAGAAAGACAGTTTCCCGTTACCACGGATTGACGAAACACTAGCAACCCTTAACGGAGCAATGTACTTTACAACATTGGATCTACTGTCTGGGTATTGGCAGATACCCATGGCAAAAAGAGACATAGAGAAAACGGCTTTCTCATGTCATGAGGGATTGTTCGAGTATACGACAATGCCATTCGGATTGTCAAATGCTCCAGCCACGTTTCAACGGCTGATGCAGTTCGTTTTGAAAGGCCTCCTAATGGAGTTTTGCATGTGCTATCTGGACGATGTAGTGATTTTCTCACAAAACATCTGGGATCACATGTACCACTTCAAAGAAGTGCTGCAACGACTGCGAGACGCAAATTTGAAGCTAAAGCCCTCAAAATGCGAGCTCGTTCGAACTAAAGTTCGCTTTCTGGGGCATGTCATCTCCTCAGAAGGGATCACACCAGATCCTGAAAAAGTAAACAAAATTCGGGAATGTAAATACCCGACAACAGTGAAACAAGTCCGTCAATTTCTCGGTTTGACAGGATACTACCGAGCGTATGTCAAAGGATACGGCGTCATTGCAGCTCCGCTGTATGACTTGACGCAAGCGTGCCAAAAGAACCTCTCTTTCCAGAAGAGATGGTCAAAAGAGGCTGAAGAAGCCTTTGACATCCTAAAGGAAAAATTGATGGAAGCACCTATTCTGGGTTATCCAGATGTCGAGTTGCCATTCCGCCTGTACACCGACGCAAGCAACATTGGCGTTGGCTTTGTGCTTGCACAAGTTGGAAAAGACAGTGTGGAACGAGTCATCCACTACGGAAGCAAAAAGCTGACGGATACGGAAACTCGGTATGCCGTCACGGAAAAGGAATGCCTGGCTGTTGTCAGGGCATTCGCCACATACCGACAATTCTTGTTGGGTGGGTTTGTCACGATCTTCACCGATCACCTCCCCTTAATCAGAATACTGGACCGTAAACGGAAGGCGGAGGACATCACCCCAAGATTATTGCGAATGGCAATGTTCTTGGCCGAATACGAATATGACATCAAATACGTTCCTGGACCAAAGCATGCCAACGCTGACGCACTCTCGCGTCCACCGTTTATCCCAGCTGATGATGACGATGAAGTGGAACCCACTAAAGTGGCAACTAAGGTGAAGCGGATTAAGGCCGCAATAGTCGAGAACTCCAGTATCGACCTGGGGACGCTCGAAGGACGGGCAATGCTCCGTCAATGTAATGTGCTCGTTAGAGTAGCACAAACACTAGTCGACAGGACTAAGTGTATTGAAACGGCCGACGGACCAGCTAAAAGCTGCAGTCAGGCTAAAGCCTCCAGCAGAGGGACGCCTGACAGGATTCGGTCGGACACCAAGATGCCGGAGATTGACGAATCTACCGAGCAGGTGCCGCGACAAAATGTAGAACCTGTTACCTCAAGGGTCTGTTTGGAAGGTGATCGCAACATCGAGGACGAAGCCTCAGATGGCGATGAAACTGATGACTTTCCGGAGAGCATCGAGTTAATTTCTCCCGACAATGATCGGGTAGATGATAGTGCAGAAGGTCGTGGCTTTCTAAAGAAAGACCTTAGACAAGACTGCCATGATTTGTGCAGGGGCGAATACTTCGAGTATTTTCATATAAAAGCCCCATGGAATAAAGATGAAATCATCGATGCACAAAGGAGTGACCCCATGTGGGAAGATCTCATCAATTATCTGGAAACATTGGATTTTCCAGAATTCGCTAGCGAAAAATTGACGAAATGGCTCGTTGCACAAGAGCCCTATTATGTCATATGGGACGACATACTGTATCGGGTGAAACGAAAGAAGTCGCCCACCATGCATGAAAATATGGAATTCCAACTAGTGGTACCAGAGCAGTTCACTTGGCCACTGATCGAAATGCTCCACACCACAAAGTACGGTGGTCACCAGGGCTTTGATACCGTCCTGGCCAAATTGAAAGCCAATTACTATTGGCCGAGAATGGATAAATCCGTACGCCGGTTCCTAGATGATTGCATCCCATGTGCAAGATTCAAAAAGGGTGAAAACCGGAGAAATCCACTTCAACCAGTAAGGGCCATGGCACCCTTTCACACGGTTGCCATTGATGTGATCGGTCCCTTACCCGAAACCGAAAATGGTAACAAATACATTGTCACATTGATGGACTATTACACCAAATGGCCGGAAGCTTACCCAACGAAGGATCAGAAAGCTACTACAATCATCGACCTGCTCCATGACAGGATAATTCCAACACACGGGGTTCCACGTGTCCTTATAACGGACCGCGGCCCTGCGTTTACATCTGAACGATTCGCTTCTGAATCGGCAGCGGTTGGTGTACACTTGTGTTACACATCACCGTACCACCACCAAGCAAATGGGTTGGTGGAGCGCTGGAATCGAACCCTGATGGATATGATCAGGCCGCTCACTGAAGAAGAGCCCCATAAATGGGATAAGCTCATCGGCCCGGTTCTTTTCGCATATAGAACGACACCGCATGCCTCCACTGGCAATACGCCGTTTTATTTAATGCATGGAAGAGATCCCGTCCTCCCAATGGAAAACCCCTTGTTCGACGCCGAAAAAGGACGTCATCGAACAGAGTGGGCAGAGGAAGTTTCAAAGCGACTCACGGAAGCGTGGGAAGCGGCTGCAAAGAAGAACGCTAACATACAGTCGCAATATAAATTATTCTACGACAGAAAGGCTAAAGCCCGTCGCTTCCAACGAGGAGATTTACTCCTCATGAAAAATAAAGAAAAACTGTCTGCCAAGCGGATAAGTAATAAGTTCCACCCCGAATTTGACAGGCTATTTCGTGTACTTGACGTCGACAACGAGTACCGACTTAAGCTTGCTCGAGTCGGTGGACCACCCAGTAAAACGGGTTGGTACAATGGTTCGGAATTTAAATTTTTCATGGGTTCAGCAGAAGCTTACCTCAATTATGAAAGTAAGATTAGGTCGAAGCGAAGCAACCAACATGGCTACGAAGACGATGCCCGCTGCAACATCTGCAACGGCACTTACAACGATGACCTAAATCGACCGGAGGAAACAATATGGATTGAGTGTGACTACTGTCTACAGTGGTATCACTTAAACTGTATTGGAAGAAATCCAGAAGATACGGCTTGGTATTGCCCCGACTGCGTTACGGCAGGCCTGCCACAAAGTCTGGTTTCTTCGTGCTAAAGCACACAATAAAAATTTATTTTAACAAGTATTAAAATAAAATTAAAAAGAAAAAAAAAACAATAATAAATTGTTGTATTATAGTTTGCTTGTAACTGTTATAAAATGTTGTCACATTATTTTCCAGGAGCGAATGGATCAACCAGGCACTTCTGCCATGGAAATCAAACAAGAGACTGTCGAGGACTGGGTAAACCCTGATCAACCACTCACGGATCCCAACCATCCAAGGAGATGGCTTCACATGACCGTCAACACGGTTCGCGTGTTCAAACACGAACTGGGGAAAACTCTCCGGACGGTCTTCGTAAACGATCCGCTGATGGTGGTGGCGAGCATCCGCTTGCTAAAGTATCAGGACGGCAACCCCTGCAACATCATCGGCTTCAACATACAGTCGACGGCGTTGGGAACGAACGACCTAAAGGTCATACGGGAGCACACGACGAAGCGCCGTCCGATGGGCGAGCTACCACTTCTCAAGGTGTACCCGGGGGCCGCGGACCTCGTCCCTCCTCAAATTCTAGCTGGAGTTAATCCAACAACCAGCATTGTAAGATCCCTCTCTGCATCAACGGCGTTCGGGTTCACCGTCGTCTGGGATGCGGAGTTTTTCAAACATCAGGTGCCGGAACCCCTTCAGGAATTCCTGCAGTCCGATGTCATCAAACTTGTCTGGGATGCAACATATCTCCGGGTGATCTGGAACACGTCGTTCCCAAAAGACGATTTTCCCACTAAAGTGGTCGATGTGCAAAAGCGCTTCGAAGAGGCAAACGGGACCGAAAGCAGCCGCAGCCTCACACGGGAGCTAAAAAGGCACTTCGATCTAAAGATCTCGCCTGTCAATTGGGGAATCGTCGCAAACTGGCTAAAGCCACTCCTGCCGGAAGGACAGATCCAATGCGGACGACGCAACAAGGATCTCTCATACCTCCTGCAGGTAGCGGCGGAGCAAACGACGTTGATCGACCTGCTCGCATCACTTGTGCATTACAATCGAGCCACTCCTATCGAGCCTGGCAATGATGCGCAAGCATGGAGTCTTCTGACCGAAGGGATCCCTGACGCTCTAAAGAGCTTGGCTGTCGTCGACGGCGTCCCAAACGAGAAGTGGAACGAATACCAGGTCAGGATGTCGAACGCACTTCTCCATATGGACAGCACCCTGCGACACAAGTTCAAAACCACGGATCACGTGGGTGGATGCGTCTACGATACCACTGGATCGAATCCAATCCCGTTAAAACGGCTTGACGTCTACAAGCGGGAACACCTCTATTGCGTGGGATTCGCAGGCACATCAAAAGCCTACGAGACGACCAACGCCATAAATGGCATACCTATCGACGCGCCCAAATCCAGCTACCCTCCAGAAATCATCGAGCGATGCGACTACGTGCTGCGGGGTCGAGATCCAAAAATCTTTGACCACCCACCGGTACCAGCTAAAGCTCCTGTCAAGGTTGAGCCTTCCGAGGAAGCCATCCTAAAGGAACAGGAGAATGAGAAAGATCGCGTCGCCTGGGCGACCTGGAGAGAAGATGGAAAGGACGACGACGTGTATGGGTATTGGCGGGAAGATAAGACCAACCCGCATATGTTCCGTGACGATCCAGATGAGATCGAATGGCACGAAGTCAGTGAAACTGACTCGGACAATTCAGAAGACACCGAAACGGGTACCAGACGTACCAAACGACTCCGTCGAGTCATGTACAACAAGAAGCAGGGCCGAGCGACTCGAGAAGAGATCTTAAACTCGGTAGACCGGAAATACTACTACAACCAGCAACCGCACGTCATTGAACGACGACAACGGCGGTCTGCCAAACGACAACAACAAGGGATTGTTATCAACAGTCCACCCTCTAAAGAGGTTTTCCAGACCGGCCCCGCCGCGACGGAAAACGAATATTATATGGGTCTGCGAATGGTATGGCCGAACATGGTTGGCAACGTCGCTCGACCATATAATTATGAGGGGTATCGAATGGACGTCCCAACACCGGACGATCTGCCACGAGGATGTCACAGCGGCGTAGCTGTTGCAGCTTACATCGCGCATCGGCATCGACTCATCGATGACATCAAAATGGCTGCACGATTCCAGTCATACACAGATGAGTCGCATCGACGGGACAAACATGCCCCACAAACACCAAGGGGGCCCATGCCTGCTAAAGCAACCCCAGATCTACCACGCCCCGCTCAAATTGACGCGGTGCGCCAAATGGGATCGGGTTTTCAGCCCTTTCCACTGGTCCGCCTCGACCCATCACCGCCACTCCCTTCTCCAGCAACAGCTGAAGCACTGCCATTCACGTCCTACGCGGACTCGGTCGATGATGTTCACATGCAGGATAAATCCACCCCTGGAACACAAGGCGTAGCCTCTGCGCTCCAAGTGGATATCAAAAGCCCTGAACTGCAAATCGACGACCCGCAAGAGGAAGAGGATGACAGCCCCGCGTTTAGTGGTGACGAGTCAGCACCATCGTTGACGCCAACATCTACTACCAGCGTGTCACCATCAGGACAATCGGAAGCTCCGAGCGACGGGCTTAAAACACCCACAGGTCGGTCATCGGAGACTGAAGACGAATCGTCTAGTGGATGGGAACACGACCCTCAGCTGAAGAACATCACAAAACAACTAACGGATTGGATGGGCACCGGCAAGGCCAAGGAGGAGACAACAAGCAAACGTGACAGTAGTCAAGAGCGGAAGAAGCTCACGGTGAAGCTTCCGCCACAAATGTCACCAAGCATGGTGTCCTCTCCCGGTAAACCGGCCACCGCTCAACCATCTCCGAGTGGCAAAGAAAAGTCGTTCGCACCTCCTCTCAGCGGGCTAAAGCCATCGGCTCCACAACCTGAGAGAGCAATCGACATGGGGGCCAGAGTAGTGGAAGATCCACGTGACTTGCGGGCAATGGGCGAAGCCATTGTAGAGTTCAATCGGCAAGCCAACCCTCAATTCCCGACTCCGGATCTTAACGATCTGACGGAAGCAATTGACAGCCTAAAGGCAGATCTCAAGACGTGGACGGCGCCACAAGTGCCAACACTGGGTAAAGGGGCGTTCAACCTCAATGCCTCGGTGAAAAAGTACAACTCCTTGCGCGATTGGATCATCAGCAAGAACAAGGAGACAAAACAAAACGCCGATACTGTTAGCAGCGCTGCAACACAAGCACGCGCACTGTCACAAGCAGCCAATTATCGGACTGCTCAACTTCAACAACGGCGGGACGCCACTGAGCAACACCTCAGGGAGGATCTCGCCAAGTCAGAGGCGGAGAAAGCGGGCCTTACTAAAATGATTCAGGACCTGCTCACCCGGCTCAATGAGCTTCAACAACAAAAACAAGCGGATCGGGCGAACGATCAGCAACGATCGACACGGGGGCGAGGACGCGGGCGTCAAGCGAAACTCAGTAAACCATGGGGTCAACAAGACGTTTCCTCACCATCGGAACGTCAATTCGGCCTAAAGGTCGCTGTGCCTCGCGGGGAGCCAGTCCAACCAACCAAGACGCCGCCACTCCATCCACGGTTCAGCCGGTCTGACACTGGTGGGGATTCAACGCCTGAAGAGCAACGTAAACGTCAAGAAGCGAAAGTGCGTAAACAACGGGAAAACGCTGCCAAAGAAGCCGAGGATCGCGAACGTAGTCGCAGCCGGCAAGAAAAGGTGAAGCGGATCCAGAAAGAGAAACACGATGTAGACGAGGCGGCACGAAAAGAACGTCTCCTGAAACAACGAGCTGCAAATTTGGCAGCGAAATTCCAACAAAACAAAGAAAAGAGAGAGCAAGCTAAAGCTGAACCTGATCAACCGCCTGCAGCAGCAACAGCGGCCGGTCAAGCGTCAGCAGAGCAGTCTAAAGACGAGTGTCAAGTGGAGCGGGAGGTGGCACCACAGGGTGTTCAACCAAGCGCGTCTGCTGAGACGTCGTCTC
>NZ_CDSBKO010000107.1:0-8626 GCF_977115655.1 Aquimarina sp. | reverse complement strand
CTAAAGTAACTGCAATCAAATTGCAGGGTTTTAACCTTTAACTAGATAATAAAAAAGTACATCAATTATTGGGAGAACGCAGAAAACTACGTGAACGCTATAGTAGAGAGCTGGTTTTGAGACCCAAAGATATTTTTATCGATTCGGTTGATGAAAAATTTATTGTACGACTTCAAGCAATTTTGGATAAACATTTGTCTAATTCTGATTTTACTGCCGAACAATTTGCTTCAGAAGCGTATATGAGCAGGATGCAGCTTCATAGAAAGTTAAAAGCCTTATTAGGGTTTTCTGCAATGGGATTCTTACGTCACGAACGCTTAAAAGCCGCAGCGTTACTTCTCCAAAAAGGAAAAATTACTATTTCTGAAGTTGCCTATTCCGTTGGGTTTAATGATGTGGATTATTTTTCTAAATGCTTTAAGGAAACCTATCTTGTAACACCTTCAGAATACCTGTCAAAAGATTCATAGGTCTTTAATTCATACTATTTCTTCCCTGTTTATGTAGATGTTACATGTGTACTGTATTTTGTTACACCTGTCTGGGTGTAATCATATCAATCCCCATAATTTTATCCCATGAATTTGATGTTGTAAAAATAATGCCGAAAAAAAGAATTCATATTTATGAAGGTAATGTGGAAAGATTTTCTTCCCAAAAAATCTATCTGAATGTATACTATTTGGAACAAGGATATTATGAACTCAATATCATCCATAAAAACAAATTGATAAAAAAAACCACTTTTAAAAAGAAATAATTATGAAATCACTTAAAATTTTATTCACAGTATTTGTAGCTATCTTCTTATTTTCTTGTGATAAAGATGACGATAAGGTTACACCTATTATTGACCTCGAAGCCAGAACCATTGATTACGAATTGGTCACTACCCCCACTTCTACAACGGGTGAGGTAAGATTAACAGGAAGGGTCACCAATATAGAAAATACCAACTTTAGTTCTGACAGCAGGCAGCAGTTTATTCAATTATCAAGAAGGCCTCTGGGCTCTACCACAGAAACGGTATTGGAGCAAAATGATTTTACAGCAATAGCCCATGGCGATGAAATAACATTGGTAGTGGTAATCAATTGGGATATTGCAAATGAGTTTCAACCCGAATTCGTCTTAAGAATCTCTTACGACCCGGACATCCTGACCGATGGCAATACCAACAATGATGATAGCAATAGCAGCAATGACGTCTTTGTGCTTTCAGGATTTGATATTAACAGTCTATTCTCATAAAAGCTACGCCATGAAGAATACATTAAAAACTGGCTTTATAGCCTTTATAATGTTGAGCCTCGTTGCTTGCAGCAATGACGATGATGCAACCCCAACCATTTCACAAAGGGATACCTTGATAGCTCTTTTCAACGCAAACCCAAGTAACACTTTGGGGTGGGATATCACTGCAACAGATATTTCCACTTGGGAAAATGTGAGTGTAACCCCAGCGGGTGATGTTTACAGTCTTAACCTAATAGACAAGGGGCTAACAATGATTCCAAGCGAGATAGGTGTTTTAACCGAGCTTACCTTTTTAGAGTTGAGAACCAATGCTATCATATCTATTCCAAATGAAATAGGCAACCTAAAAAAAGTGACCTATTTGGGTTTGAACAATAACCAAATTGCAAGTCTTCCAGCCACTATAAGTCAAATGGAACTATTAGACAGGTTATTTGTATACAACAATAATCTTAGTAGTGTTCCAACAGAGATTGGCTCAATGCTACCCTTAACCCGATTGGAGTTGGGTGCTAACAACATAACCAGCATCCCGCTATCTTTTGGGCAACTAACCAATTTGGAGTACCTAAGTTTTTACAGTAATGAGTTATCAACGGTGCCAACAGAATTAGGTGTCCTTACAAACCTAGAGACACTAGACCTATCATCAAACAACATAGCCAACATTCCTGCTGTGGTTTGCGATTTGGAGTTTACAGGAACTACCATCATCGTGGACGAGGGAGTGGTGTGCAACTAAAAGCAATAATTATGAAGACAACAAAGATTTTCGTAATGATAGCAGCCTTAGCATGCTTCACGATTGCCTTTGGGCAAAAGAAAGATGGCAAAAAGGCAACAATAAAAACTGTGCCCATGACCATTAATGACAAAATCTTGCCCATAACGACCAAAAAGATGACGTCGTTTACACCTCCTGCTAAAGGTTTTAGCTTTTCCAACACCTTTAGGGCAGAGTTTCCCATACCTGGTGTCAATGGACCAACGGTATCGGGTTTTTGTGGAGGTATGGTTTACGCGGCCTTAGATTACCACAATAGCGGCATGGCTATCCCCAGACAAAATTTTAGACCTGCGGTAAAGACCCCGCTCCATAATTACATTTACAGAAGGCAGGTAAACTCTTTGGCAGACAATGCCGATAAGTGGACTGAGCTTTTTGTGAATCCCTTTGGATGGCGTTCAGACGAGTTCTTCAATTGGGGATTGCAAGCTACAGCAGGCGGAAGGATTGAAGAGCTAAAAAGTATGGTAGACCACGGTAAGCCGGTGCCATTGGGGCTTTTCGCCCCAGGAAACGGAGGCATTGCACCGCACCACCAAGTGTTGGCCATTGGCTATGACATGGGCAGGTACAAAGGCGATTTGGGCGATTTTAAGGAAGATTTCAAAATCTTTGTATATGACCCCAATCACCCCGACACCATCAAAACCATCATCCCAAATGTGTCTGGTAAATTCTTTACTTACCCCGATGCCACAAGTAAAGAAAAGTGGCAAACCTACTTTGTTGACAAAAAATACCGCTCCAACAGACCGCCAAGTGTTCTTACACCTTCATTTCCAAATGATGGCAGGGTACATGAGATACTGGTTGAGATTTGTACAGGTGGTGATGACCTTCGGGGCGGAAATGACAATGTACATGCTATTGTTAATTTTAAGGATGGTACCTTGGAGACCTTCCTCAATATCAATGGTCTTGCCCGTTGGATAGACAATTATGAAGAATGTGTGCCGCTTCGCTTGAAGAATCCCAAACCCCTATCTCAGATTAGCAGCATTACCCTTAAAACCACCTTTGGCGGTGGTATTGGTGGTGACAATTGGAATGTGGACATGGTAAGAGTCTTTGCCTGCGGATACGGTATTTACAACAAGATTATAGAAAAAGCCGGAACCCCCTTGGTGCGTTTTGACGGCAACAACAGGCCATTGACATTACCCGTAACCTTTTAAATTAATTAAAATGAAATTCTTTTCTTTTATCATAGGATTGTTTTGTGTGGCTAACGTAGCTGCACAGAGCAATCTTTTTGTGGGGGCCAACGAGGCTTCGTACGTGGACCAAGTGATTACAGGTTCTTCAACCCAAGAGGTCGCCCCATTCCCTTTTAACCCTTCAGAGAATATTTCCTTTGACAAAAAGATGACCTTCTCTGCCAACACCAATGCAGGTATTAGCAGTACCTCACAGTTCTTAGTCAATTCAAACAAAGGGTATATGGGTATGGATAAAGAGATGATGGAGCGCTTTGCGGGGGTTGAGTTTTCGCATAACAATGACTTTAAAGTAGAATACCGTATCACGGCCACCAATGGCAAAACTTACTATTTTGTAGAGATTGAAGGCGTGAAGTATGTGATGAACAGGCTTCCGATAAATATGGTTGAAGCAGATCAGACCAATATGTCGGTAAAAAAATTCAACCAAAACTTCTCGCCAACAGGAAACAATTTGAACGTGAGCAGTGAAAACTATGCTTCCAAGGAATACTCGGGCGTTTCGGCAGATACAGGCAGGCCTGTAAATGTGTATGTTGCAGAGCAAAGCAATGTCAACCTTTCACCCACCAACACTCCAAAGACGGTGGGGATGTTTGGCCTGGGTTACATCTTCACCGAAAACAAAACCCAATTGGTAACCCGTATCGAAACCGACCACGGTACTGCCGAGTTGGAGCGCGTAGAAAATGCCAGCTTATCTTTTGATGGCAGCAGCTACCGAAAGCATGAGAACAAAGTACAGGAGGATGAAGACCAACTGACTGAGGTAAAAGCAGATGTTTTTAGAAAGAAGCGCCAAAACATAAGTGAAGCTCCAGCCGAGCAATCTAATATAACCAATAAGGAGGCAGAGATTTTAGCCTTGGAGGAAGAAATGGAAGAGAAACGTAAGCGTGCCATGAACAAATACATTGAAGATGGCGCCCCCGTCGAAAAAAACACCGAATACAAGCTAGAGAGCTTTGACCCTAAAGACATGGTGAATGTGCAAAAGCTGCAATGCGAGAAGCGCATCATAGAAATTGATAAGAAACTAAGCAGAATGGCAAACAACAACCCGGACCGCACAAGGCTTACCAACGAAAAGCGTTGCTTGGAAGAAAAAATAGTGGATTACAAAAACGCAGCCATAGAGATGGATGCTATCAAAGAACGCCATGCAGACAATACCCACGAGGGAAACAAAGAAAAAATGAACTATTTCTTTACCGAGGTTTCACAAAATATCATGGTAAGACCGTGTTCATTTTAGAAGATATTCATGAATTTATAAATTAGTCGCTGTTATTTGAAATTAAGCTGAGGAATGATTTACTATTAATCCATTGCATAAATAGCTTCTTTATCATAGTATTCTGGTAAACTACTACCATCTACAGCAGAGCTATTTAATCCCGCTGCGCAAAGTCTCCCGGCTTTGAGTGATTTACTTTATGCTTAGTTTTTCGATATTTACTACTACCTATTTTGTTATCTTTTAAATATCGTTTTTAATTGTTCTGCGAAGTCAGGAGACTTTGCGGAGCGGGATCATTAAGTTTAGAGTTATAGACTAATTTCAACGGCTGTTTTAATTGTTTTTGACTTAAACTAATTTCATTATTCGGTTGAATAGAACCGCAAGAATTTATAATTATTAAAAAGAGTAAACTTAATTTTTTAATCATCTTATAAATATTGAATCAATAAAATAATTAATCCTCAAACAATTCTATATCCAAACTTTTATAGAAAAATCCCTTTTCTTTATTATGTAAAGAAAAATGTAGTTGTCCTTTATACTTATTGAGTATTGTTTTAGAAACCCATTCTTTATCTTTTTTAGCAAGGTTTATGTTATAGACAGGAAATCGTTGATATTTCTGAATTTCTTCACTATTATTAATAAGTGAATCTAATTTTTTATTAGAAATTTTTAATAAATAACTATAATATATATTAAATGATCTATTTTCATTTTGAGAAATTTTCTGATCAATTATATTATGTTTAGATTCTAACTTATCAATAAAAGAAAAAACTTTATAATCTCTTGTACTTGTGCCTCGTGGAGATTTCCCAATAGTAATATTTGTGATTTGAGCAATATATGGTGTTTGATTTATAAAATTAATTTTCTTCGGAAAACATATATATATATATGATGAGTCAATACTTTTATAATTTAACATTAACTTATATGGTTGATGTAGGTTAGATTGTGAGGCTAAAAAAACTTCTTGATCTTTTTTTGAAGAACAAGCTATTATTAGTAATAAAGTGAAATATATTATTTTTTTCATTGTATAAATATTGAGTCTATTATATATTTTTTTCTTTCTCCTTCTATTTTTAGATAATAAAAACAGGTATAATAATTATCTTTTAGATCAGGTTTTGAAGATATGAAATCATCAAATTCTCGAAAAGTAACAAATTCATTTTTAATCATCTTTTCATACTGTTCTTGAGAGATGTCTTGCTTATATGATAATTCAATCATCTTTGCCCCTTGAGAATGTTGCACATAGATTAAAGCTGTATTAAGTCCTCCTTGTTTTGCACGTTCCCAAGCTAGTAATGAATCTTCTGTAAACTCGTTTATAATCTCATTAACCACCTTGGTGGTTATAACGTCTCCTGCCAAAAACAAAGGTGTCAATGCTCCGAAACCAGGAATTGCTTTTATTGCACCGATTAAACCCATTGCACTTATTACTGATGATGGTTTTGGGATCTGCAACCCTTCTTCTGGTTGTTTAAAGATACTGGTTACAGTATTAAAAGCATTAATAAAATCTAATACTCTAATAGCTTTTCTCACATACTTTAAACCTACAACCACCCCGTTTTTGACATCATGATGATTAAAATAATCACTAAATTTCTTTTTACTTATGGTTTCAAATTCGTTTACTTTTTTCCAACTTGCTTTACCCTTAATTATAAAATTAGTGGATTCTTTGGTTTGGTATCCATAGCGCACACTTTCATTAGTATCCCAATTAACACGCTCATACAATAAAGACCGTTTAACTTTATTGATAGAGGATAATGTTTGGGTTTCTGTAATCCTAACCGTATTTATAGAAAAGCTGCTTAAATATGGATTAGGTATATAGGCATCAGCAATTTTTTCTGCCATCTTAAAAGCAAATATAATAAGTTTACCATCATTAGTATAAAATTCTGGTAAGCCTACACCTTGTGTTATTGGTTTTAGGAATAAATCCCTATCATTATACCCAACTCTTAGATAATCCTCTTTTTTCTGAGGAAGTATCTTCTTTACTTTTGGTCCCTTATCGGTTACATAACGTACTCGCCAGTATAGTTCTATATTTTTATCAGTTAAAATTGGGTTATCATTATCATTTGCTATTACAGGTTCCCAACTGTCTTCTAGCAATAGTTCTACTGTAGCAATACTTTGCCCGTCTACTGCCCGTACTTTTGCCTTTTTCCAAACGGTATCGTTAGGAAATTTTGAGGTATCGATATTATATTCGTCAATATGTTCACCTAGCCACCAAAAATAATCATAGTCCATTAGTTGCATTTCTAACTCCTCGCCTGCAACAATATCTTTGGTTTTTACATTAAAATACATGGTTTTACCAAGGGGGATACTTATTTTATCCTCTCCCCACTCGTATCGTTCTTTTCCATCTTTATCATAACTCCACCACCCATCTTCAAATTGAGGTTCTAGTATATTAATCGTTCTGGAAGCGGTTTCCCCATCCTCAAAAGTGATTGTAATTGTAGTTCTTGCCATAATTAAGATTCTTGTAATGGGTATATAACCTCTAATTCTATTTGTTGCAATTCGCTGGTAATAACAATACCTTTAAGGGTATCGTTTTCTAAAACTTGCCCTTTATGTTTAAAATCATGTTTTTTATCCTGTAGTTTAATATCCATGATATCGCCTATTCGGTTTTCTGTTTTTATGTGTAACAAAACAGTAGTATCATGCATAAATTCTTCGAGTTCATTACCCTCTAAGTCGGTTATATAATATTCGGTTAATTTTTTACCCGTACCGGTATTCTCTAATGCCTGATATCCTTGTTGTTTGCTTAGTGGGATATAGCTTTTGTTCCACCGTCTAATTATTGGGTGTCCATAATCTTGTATCGCAGGAGAAATTGTAATCGTAGTCAACATTGGGGTTTCGCCATGGGTGGTAAAAACCTCTCTATACCCTACTATGGCAGCATCGTTAAATTTATATCTTTTTAAGGGTGGGTTATCAAAAGAGTTAAGATAGAACACCACCTCCCCTTCGCTTAAATAATAAAAATCTTCATTTTTTTTATTATGTACCGATGGCATCTGCATATAGTACAAAAACACCTCTTCGTTATAGCCTGTTATAAAAGTACACTCTATTAATCCACCCAATACCATAGGGGCAGGTTTTCCTTTTTTGTCTATAAGTGTTTGGTAGAGCATGGTACAGTTTTGTAACTCTCGTACCTGACCAAAAATAGTAAGTTTAGCTAGTATGCCCATTGTAGATATGTATCTTGTTATTATCGAATTATTTTGGTTTAAATTCAGCTAACAAAACAGGTTTTGGGGATGCAAAGTAACGCAAAATAATTAGCATCTTATTGGCTACGTAACAAGTTTGTGGTTTTGCCATAACCTTTAATTTTATTAGCATTTTTTAGTTATACTATTACATATTATTCCGGGTCGATTTGGTCTAACAATTCTAAGAGCAGTAAACGACCCGTTACAGGGTTCTTGCTTTTTGGGGGATATTTTTTCAAAAAATCAAGGGTTATAGCTTCCAGATGGTTCCCTTTAAAAAAATCTTTAAGGTTCTCTTTGGTATACTCCATTAGCTTTAATTGCCAGGGCGTGATAAAATACATATACTCGCCAACCAAAAAATCAGGCAATAAGGTTTTGATCTTGTATATTTTGATATACCGGCAATGGTCGTACAGATAACAATATCCATAACCGTCTACTGCGCTGATATTATTTATGGAGTTGTTTTCTATCTGTTTTTTAATCTCTTCATATTGTATCGGGCTTTTAAAGTCCATAAGCATGGTTTCGATTTTTAAGAGGATATCATATATATCTATCTTTTCTAACCCATCCAATTGTTTAAAAACGTTCTGGATGATTGTGTCTTGGTGTGTTATCATTTTGATGGTTAATGGTTATTATTTTATTTAAAGGTTCAAAGATTCAAAGATTCAAAGGTTCAAAGATTCAAAGGTTCAAAGATGCAAAGGTTCAAAGACTCAAAGATGCAAAGGCTCAAAGATTCAAAGATGCAAAGATGCAAAGACTCAAAGATTCAAAGATGCAAAGGTTCAAAGACTCAAAGATGCAAAGGCTCAAAGATTCAAAG
>NZ_CDSBKO010000106.1:0-8629 GCF_977115655.1 Aquimarina sp. | reverse complement strand
CTGACGGAACATCCACATTAACCGTATAGGTAACCACACCACCATTGCTCATATCCGTAACTGTCTCATTAAGGTCGCCACTGCCACTGGCATTAGGGATCGTTGCGCTACCACTGGTAACCACTGCACTCCAGCTGCTGATCGTGGTTCCCACAGGGGCAGTATCCGCAACCGTAACACTTGGTGCGGCACTTGGACCATTATTGGTCATCGTGATGGTATAGGAAACCGTAGTACCAGGGGTAAACGTAGTGATACCATTGGTTTTTACTGTTACTATATCGTTAGACGGGGCATTGGTGTCCGGGCCATCCGTACAAGAGGTACAGGTCGGGTCCGGGTCTGTGGGGCTCGTCACCGTGGCCGTGTTGCTCAAACTACCGCTAAAGTCTGACGGAACATCCACATTGACCGTATAGGTAACCACACCCCCATTGCTCATATCGGTGACCGTCTCATTAAGGTCCCCACTGCCACTCGCATTGGGGAGCGTAGCCGTGCCACTGGTAACCACTGCACTCCAGCTGCTAATTGTGGTTCCCACAGGGGCAGTATCCGCAACCGTAACACTTGGTGCTGCATCTGGACCATTATTGGTCATCGTGATCGTATAGCTGACCGTAGTACCTGGGGTGAACGTAGTGCTGCCATTGGTTTTTACCGTTACTATATCACTTGATACAACACAAACACTAAATGTACTATTAGTCACATTGCCCAAACGAGTAGCATCGGTAGTATACGTTAATCCTGTTATTGCTCCATCCAATGTTACCCCTGTATTGTCTACTACTCCTCCATAAGTACCATCTGCATTAGAATCTGCCGGTAAGCTTAGATAGTCCGCATTATTTATATTATAAGCTTCATTGGCATCATTACAACCATCACCATCACTATCTGTATTTAAGTAATCTGCAGGACTTGTACCCACAGTGTTAACAGGTGTTGTCCCTGTTCCTGCACTGCTCGGTACTCCGTTTGTAGTAGGGGTAGTACCCACAGCTCCATCAGCTTCTCCCAGATTAGTTGTGCTTGGTGTACCTCCTGATTCTACCACGTCATAAATTCCATCATTGTCACTGTCAACATCCAAACGATTTTCTATACCATCACCATCGGTATCACAGATTACCCTACCTAACACAGAATATGCAACTGCATCTCCAGATCCAATATTTGAACCTGTAACAACTAACTCCGTAATAAGAGTTTCAGAATTCCCAACCAATATAATATTTTGATTATTTGTAATCCCCAAACCAGATATCACACCTGTAGAAATATTATAATTCATTCTATTTGAAAGTACTTCGGCTCTTCCAAATAAATTTATAGGAACACTTCCTCCATTTACTGTAACCGTGTAAGATGCTGTAGGAGAATTTTGTCCATCCAAATCATTTATATAAAATGCTATTTCATTTGCAGGAACCCCAGGAGAGAACGTAACTGTATATACTATATTACCTGATTTAGCAACTCTAGTACCTGCTCCATTATCATTAATATAATAGCGTATTTGTCCATCAGAAACATTCATTGTATTACTTTGAGTAACAAAACCAGAAAGCGTATAGGTTGCTGTACTTGTTGTATTTCCTATCCAAGCCCCATTTGTATTCTGTGCTTTAAACCCTTCACAATTTTCTTCTATATCCAAAATACCATCATTATCATCGTCTAAATCTGTAGTATCTGGCACACCATCATCATCTGAGTCTACCGCACAAACCGATTTTGTGTTATTTTTTACGTTACTTAAACGGGTGGCATCAGTAGTATAAGTTAATCCCGTAATAGCTCCATTTGCCGTTACCCCTGTATTATCTACTACACCCCCATAAGTACCATCGCTATTCGAATCTGCGGGAGAACCTAAATAATCTGTATAATTTATATTATACGCCTCATTGGCATCGTTACAGCCATCCCCATCACTATCTGTATTTTTATAGTCCACAGCCGTAGCTCCAATTGTATTGGTTGGAACGGTTCCTGTTCCTGCCGAACCAGGTATTCCATTAGTAGTGGGTGTATTACCTACTGCTCCATCGGCTTGGCCCAAATTAGTGGTACTTGGTGTGCCACCTGATTCTACGACATCATAAATACCATCGTTATCACTATCTACATCTAAATGGTCAAATATTCCATCGTTATCTGTATCACAAGATCTATGCTTTATTCGCAACAGTATTCCATTTTGGGAAGATGTGCTTTGACCGCCACTAAGTATGGTGGATGTTAAAGAAATAGTATTTGTATCATTAACCGTATACGCTGCCAATGGCCCTAAGACATTTAGTGTTCCCCCAACAGGATTGGTTATACTATTTGAAGTAATTATTAAGCCTGTAGTTGGAGGGGGGCTTGACAAAACCCCACCGATTGGACTGAAACTAACCGACTCCCCATCTGTAAATTGCCCATCATAAGATATTCTTATTTCTTCCAATGGAACAGAAAAAGTAAAATTAACTGTTCTGGTACTGCCTATTCCATTTGCTACTGTTAGCCAAGGGCTTCCTACACCTCCAACCAAATCTGAAGTTGGTGTAGCAGACCCTGTAAATGTATATTGAACGGTCATACTCACCCCATCTAATTCAGAAAAGCCTGTAATTGCTCCTAAATCTGCAATTGTTTGTCCTCCCGGTGCGCTTATTCCTGCATCGGTCAAACCGATATCCTCCCAAGTTACGTTTGAAAAAATTGCACACTCTGTATCATCTGGGATACCATCATTGTCATCATCTAAATCACACACGTTATTAATACCGTCTGCATCGGGGTCATTTATTGTAACAATTCCTACAGTAGCCCCATTGGTACATTTATCAAAAAACGTTCCTATAGCAATTGCTGTAATGCCCGAAATCATTGTCCCCGACAAACTACTATCTTCTGTATTTCCTGTCGCCCCAAAAGATCCTGATAAATTTACCCACTGTGTACCATCCCACCCAACTAAGCGTAAATTTGAAGCTGGAGAAAATGAGCTAACATCTGGAATACTTACAGTAATTGTTACCCCATCTGATGTATTGCCGATATCTTGCCAATCCCATTGTCCTACAGGACTTACAGAAGTGATTCCTGCACCAAAAGAATTTATATCATGCATTCCTGCATTTGGTACAGTTGGATCTAGATTTCCACTAGGGTCCCCTGCTATCCAAGCCGTTGCAAATACTGAGTTATTTGCTATTGTACCACTTGTGATTAATGTACGCAAATCTGTACCATCACCTACTGGAAATACAAATCCTTGATTTGCAGAGTTAACATAATGTTTAACATATCCATTTATGTTATATGTATCGTCTGGATTGGTGTACACGGCTGTACCCCAAGCACTAAAATAACCTGGTATAGCTCCCCTAAAAGTGCTCCATGTTTTTCCTGTAGGTGTAGGCAAATCTATACTGCTAAAATTAACAGCCTCTTCTCCTGAAAACACATGGTTTCCTGTTTGCGCTACAGACATATTTGTCCATGCACAAAAAATTATTACCGATACAATTCTACTTAAAAATGTAGTTTTAATCATAATTTATACGTTTAACAATTATGTACTAATTATTTAAATATTAATTATAAAATCTTTTAACCAATACATAAATTTTATTCCCCTAAATAAATGAATGTATTTACTACTAAATAATTGGGTTGGTTATTAATACTTGTATCGCTACCCCCACTACTTACACTTACAGTATGGGCATGATCCCCATTAGCATTTATAGTAAGTGTATGTGCATGATTACCCGCAGATCCTGTAGAATAAGTTCCAGAAGTATTATCTGCCAAAGGGTTACCGCTCCCTCCATCTGTACTAAAAGTAGTATTCCCTCTATCTACATAAGAGTGACTGTGAATACCTGCTGCATTTGCTGTACCTGAATGACTATGGCTTCCTGCAGTAGCAGCAGTACCACTAAAAGTAACATTTGGCAAATTAGCCTGGGTCAAAGTAGTACTATTTTGCCCTCCTGTTAACAAAAGAGTTTCAGCATCATTATTTTTAGTTTTCAAAAATTTACCGCTTGCATCTGGTAAATTACCTGCAAGCCCTAATGAAGCGGCTACAGTTTGTGCATTTGCAGGAAGAGATGATATAGCTCTACCATCTAATAAATACCAACCATCAAAATCCGAAGTTCTTATACTTGAAGTAATTTCACCTGTTTTACCACACATACTTTTCCATACAGAATTGGTATGTATATGAAGACATTTTAAGTCTGTATTATACACCAATGCTCCTTCTAAAGGTGTTGGTATGGCATTCATTTGTACTGTTGTCATACGCGGTGGCACAAAAGCTTTGGTAGTACTTTCTACTTCTAATGCGGAGCCATCATCAATTGTAGTTGGGTTGTTTCCTACTTTTACTTGTGCTGCTATTTGCATCATGAACAATGTGATGATAAAAGTTGTAGTGATTTTTTTCATTTTTATTATTTTAAATATTACAGATATTTAGGAAATCTTTATTAATTGCTATACTATCTATGTTTAGGGATCAATAAATCCATAAACTATGCTCTAAAACTTATCATCAGGAAATCAAATTATAATTAGGTATAACATAATTGTTGGTAATACAATTGGTATCGCACATATCTCCTGACCTAGAAATATTAGCAATTTCCTGTGATTGTGCCGCTAGGTTTTTTTGTTTATTTTCTGTTTTTCTAATTAATGAAAAAGTAATCCCTATAGAATACCTTTTAGCCAGACAAATAACACAAGTTAACTTAACGACCTATCTTTTGGCTCTATATTTTCAGCTTTTTTTACATATCATCATATATTTATGTTGGTGTTTTTTTTGTCTACATTTACTTTGAGTAGTTTTGCTACGATTATTTAATAGTTGCCCTTCATCATCATAACCAATAACACTTTTTATCTTACTTAGTTTGACATTTTCTTGAAATAACATAATCTCTTCATGTACTATAAGTTTCAATAGTTTTTTTAATAAACTATTTCATTATAATGCCAGCAAAAGTGTAAATAAACTACTCTTCAATTCTTAAAAATGAATCAATTTTAGAATCAAAGTATTAAAATAAATTTAACATTTTATTGCTTTAAAAAAAATAGCTATCGTTAAAAACACATTATATTTCGATAAAACGCATGTTTGATTCGGCGAATGGTAAATTCAGATTTAAGATACTTACTTTTTAAAAGATCATATACTTCTCCAAATCCATAAATATATTATAGTGCATGTGGATTCCCAAGAACTAGCATTGTCTTGTAACTTTATAGTTATTTCCCTACAATACAAATCTCATTGACTATTTTGCTCAATTATATGCAATAACCAACTTCTCTTAAAAATTTGACATTGCATTTTTTTTGCAAGAACATAAACAACCATAGTCTAGCTAAATAATCGGCTTAAAAACTATAATGTACATGCATTATATCAAAATAAATTTCAGAAAATGATATTAAGAATGATTAAAAAAGTATTATTACTGTGTTTAATACCTATTCTTATTGCTAATTACAGCGCGTGACAGCATAAAAATCATAACTATAACAATAATATGCTTTACACAACTGAATCCATTTTTAGATCAACAAGTGATAGTTATAATAACTTGAAGAATAAAAAACACTTTTGACTCCTTTTAACATAATAAGTATTATCAAAGAAAAAATTGATAGTCGATATACCATTAACTGTATATGACTAAATTTTGAATGACTAAAAAGGTCTGGGTTTATTTTAAAAAAGTTATTTTTTATAAAAAATAACTTTTTAGGAAATACTCGAATGTACTCAAGAAAAGTAATCAGGTAATACTTCATCATAATGATTAGGTTTTATTCTCAAAATTCTTTGTTATTCACGCCCTGCTTTTGTTAGCTCGCCGAAGTTTTACAATTGGCAGGGTTGTTTTTTTATATTATAATCTATCTATTAAGTAATGTTTTTTTTGTGTTATACAAAATTTTATTTTTAATAATTATGATATTAAGCTATCAAAATCTTTAAAAAGTACAATTCATATTTTTCAACCTTGTTTATATTTAATAATAGATACCAATAGCTTATAAATTATTATTATGTTGCTAACACCATTTACACTTTGAATTTACCGCAATAAAATACTCTTTTTTATTTCTACTTCAGAATAAAAATGAACCGTAGCAAATGCTATGCTTAATTTTTCTCCTTCGTATAAACAAAAAAATAGTCCATTTTCTTCTATAGTAAATTCAAAGTACAACTGGTATAAATATATTAGTTTCAGATATTATATGCTATAGGAACATAAATCTTATTTATTTTTAACTTCTCTTAATTAAATTACAATCAATGATCAGACAGAGTTTCTTTTCTCATAATTTTATTTCCTAAAATTACTACGACATTAAAAATTTTGTTGTGTAAAAAATGAAGTTTTTAATGTAAAAAATGAAGTTTGTAGATTTAATACAGTCCAATCTAATTTAGTGTTGGTACAAATGTTTCAATTATTCTACCTTATAAACCCGAATTTCTATATTAAAAACCAAGGGGTTTTCTCTAAAAATTTAATTTAAAGCCATAGTGATTACTATAGGTTATCCACATTTAAATGACCTCTCATTTTATTTTTATAATATAAACCTATTTTCCAGACTTCTATCAATAGATTTATTTAGCGGCATTTTTGTATTATGGCAATAGGAAGAGAGCCGTACTCGATTAAATAGACTTTCCTTAAAAAGGGCGCTGCAACTAATGTAAACGGTCATTCCATCCAAAAAAGGTTATAGGTTTTTAACGTAGAAAACTCACATTATAAGAATTACAAAAATTTTGTTTAAATAACTCTCGTCAACAAAGTCACATGTAATTTCTGTAGCAAACAAAAAAATATTATTATAGAAATAAGATTGTTATTTTTTAGTAATTTGTCCTACCCTAATAATACTATGTCAAAATGTTATTTATTGAAAATAGAAGTAATCTATACGTTCTTTATTTTTAAATAGAAAAAATAAGAATACTCAAAAAAAATACATTTATTATTATGCCAAGAACAATTTTTAAAGATATTGTGATTCTAGATTTTCAAAAAATGACTTTTTTTGATTTTTGCGAATATACAAGTATTCGTTTTTTTGAAATTATATATTTTAAAGAAGGGAGTGGAGTAATAAAAATTAATGGAAAAGATGTTTCATATCATGCAGATAGTTTTTTTATTTTCGTTCCAAATGACCTGTATCAACTACAGATAAATATGCCTACTACAGGATCTTCAATTAAGTTTCTAACGAGTTTTTTTAGTAATCCCTATAAAGGTAGTTTAGCTCCTCAATTTAAAGATTGGTTTCAAAAAATTGAAATTATTTTAAATAACAAAAAACAAATTGGAGAATTTCAATTTCAATCAAAATCAGACAAAAAAAAACTGTCATCACTAATAGAAATGATTTGTGATGAAAATCAAAAAGATCAAACATATGATCCTGTCATAATTCAAAATTTACTATCTACAATAGTACATATTATTATACGAAACTCAAATCAAGTAAACATTCCTGATAATTCAAAAAAACAACCTAAAGGAATTCAAGAAATTATCAATCATATTCATCATCATATTTACGAGCCAGATTTGCTTTCAAGTAAGTCTTTAGCAGAAAAATTTAATATTTCCAGCAATTATATTGGGCAATATTTTAAGAAACATACAGGTATTAGTCTTAAGAGATATAAACTCAATTATAAATTAGAACTGGTTGAGGCACGTTTAAAATATACAAATATGAATCTTTCGGAAATTGCTTTGGAACTTCGTTTTATAGATGGTAGTCATTTAGATAAAATTTTTACTATTTATAAAGGAATGTCTGTTGGCGCTTTCAAAAAACGTCTAATAGAAACTCAAAAATATTTGTAAAAAGATAATTAGTATATTTTAAAACATCTAAAATTAACATGGTCTCACATTTTTAAAAACAACCTTTCGATTATGAGTATAGAGATTCAAGTTTGTTAAAAATAACAAAGAATAATAAAATAATTCTGTCGCATCTGATAGATTTAATTCTAAAGACAGTTATTGATTATGAATTCTAACTAGCTAACTAATAAAAATGACTTAAATATTGATATTCTGTTCGAAGTCAATCTATAAAATACTATATTTTCAGTACTCCTTTTTGGGTGTAATGAAAAAGTATTGTTTTTTTTGATGCTTAAATTTCTTCTTCATAGAAGGTTGCAAATTATTAATCCGTATGAAGATGAAATTCAATGAAAAAAGATCTGATGCAGGTAATGGGGATAGCTCATGTTTAGTAATAAACAATGCCGATAATCCTGAAGACATGATTGATAAGCTTATTCTTCCTTCTTTAGATTTTAACTCTATAGAACCAGAATTTCCAATATCGCTAAGTGAAGCTGTATCTTTTTGAGGATTAAATATCTGTAAAAGCAAAATACCTCTTTACTTCCATCATGGATTCCAGTCCTGTTCTTCAACGGGATGAACTGTGCTTAAAAACAAATATTTGGTTGATAATTTTCTATATATTTCTGTTTTGATGTGTATCCTTCCGTCTAAGTACATCTTGATTTGATTTATGCTTGCGGCTATTTTTG
>NZ_CDSBKO010000105.1:0-9780 GCF_977115655.1 Aquimarina sp. | reverse complement strand
AAATTATACTAACTTTACATAACGCATAAGTATTATGGAAGACCCAATAAAACATACGATTACCAAAAATGGCGATTGGCAGCGTGAAAACCGAGACAATCTGGTGACCAAATACCTTGAGAAATACAAGGTACATCATCCCAAAGCTACGTATGGTATGCTAAACAAACGCATCATAGAAGCTAATCCAGATATCAAAAATTGGGCAACGATACAATTAGGGCAAGTAGTAAATATCCCTATGGATATTCCTAAAGAAGAAGATGCGGAACAAGAAACCACAGTAACCAATACCACTACCCAAACCAGTACAGCAACAGTTACTACAGAAACTACCAGTAACCAAACCACAGAGCAACAAACCGCTCCAGAATCGTCAGGCAAACCAGATAAAGCAGGTACGTATCCCGTATGTCATGGGGCAGAATGCAGGTGCGATCAAAGCAAAGAAAAAATGCCTGCACTATTAAAAGTAATAAGCCATCAGGACATTTATATAAATGATAAAGAAAGTGCCGAAAAACTTTTGGCAACAACTCAGGATCTGGGGATACCATTTCAAAAAAACGTTAGTACTTTTGGCAGCTGTTTACAACAACCATTAGGGTTTGGGCAATACAAACCCTGTATTCCTAATATTACTAAATGGGATAAAAGCTACCAAGCCATAAAAATAGCACAAGCCAATAATGGCGAAGCTTTATTAGAAGAAAGCGAAGGCGAGTGTAGTTTTAAAGGTAAAATAACCTTTACCACACACGGGCAAACACAAGTGATTACCGCAGCAGATGTAGCCGAAGTACCCGCAGAGGTGGCTGTAATGCTAACCTACGGTATGCTGACAGAGGAACAAGTACATGCACTAGCAACAGGAACATTCGAGGATAAAAAAATCCAAAACAAGCCAATTGAAGATATTAACGTTTTGGAACCGATCTCTCTTTCGCCCAAAAACGACACCTATAGGATCAATGTAAATCAAAAAACACTGGTTTTTAAGGTTAATAAACCAAAAAATATCGATGATAAAGAAAAAGCAGCTATAAATTGGGCAGTATATGTAAAAAAGGAAAACAACACCTATGGGCATCATCACACCTTTGTAGATCAGGGGGACACCTTTACTTTTCCGTACAGGACTCCAGGAGCTTATGCTATAGAAGCATTTAATGATACCCCAAAATTTAATAAAATAACAGGTAAAAGTAAAAGCAAAGCATACAACTTACTGGATATTGTATATCAACAAATAGAAGGGTTGGCACTAGCAGTCGATGGCAAAGACCGAACAGCAATCTTGCGGGTACGCCCTAGTGAAACAGTAATTGTAAGTGCAAAAAAAGAATTTCCTGACAATGATCTTAACCCAAAGCATATTGTTTGGGAAGCAACATTAGATGGTAAAAACATTCCTTTTACAAAAGATAAAACAGTACCACAAATAACGATACCTCCACAAAAAAACACCACTGCAAAAAAAATAGTAGTAAAAGCTACTTACGAGAATATTGAAAAAAAGATAACTTTTACGGTAGAAAAAAATTATATAAAAAAAATCAGCGCCGATAAAGACAGTATTTGTGTACTTAAAGAAAAGGAAACAAAAAAAGAACGCCATCAAGTAACCTTTACCGCACATTATCAACTACCTTATAATGCAGCATTGGGCGATCCAAAACCCCAATGGTGTTGGTATAACAGAGGACAAAAACCAGATACCCATACGGTACTACAAAATGAAAACGAACTTACCTATACTGGTACATCAGAAAAAGAAGGAGAATGGAATATTGAAGCATTTACCGAAAAACCCAAAGGATTAAGTGCCCCGCTAAAAGCTATTAAATCTCGAATAACCAAAGCCTATTGGGCAGATAAAAACGGAAATAGTATAAGCAAAAGTGGTTTTAAACATACTGTATACATACATATAGAAACACAAGCCTTGCAAGGAGAAAAATTACAACTCAATGTGTGGGAAAGCCAAAAAGGAAAAGATGATTTTAAGAAAAATGCAGGAGTACCTATAGAGATAAAAGAAAGAAACGGGATCATAAACCAAGCGTACACCATACCAGATGGAAATCCAGGCTATTGGAAAGAAAATAATAAATACGAATTCTTTTTTACTATCGAAACACTGGATTTTGAGGTAGAAGGTACTATGCAAGACCCCGAAGCAGAGAATCAATATATACTTATACCCGCTCCCGATAAAAAAGTAAGGTATCTGCATGTAGATAAAGAACAGGCAATAGTAAACCTAAGAATATACGAAACAGACAACCAACTGCATACAGGTATTGTAAAATATGGTGATACGGTAACCATAAAAATTAATACCAGAAATTATATAGATAAACCATTAGAGTTTAAAATATGGGAAGATGTTAAAATCGATAACCATACAGATGAGTATAGTGTATATGACACTTATGATGATAAGGAGCAAAAAGGGCATGTAATTAGTTTTAAAGTAGACGGAGAAGGCAAAGGCGAAGCTCTGTTTACTATACCAAAAGAATGGGAAAACAAACACCATAAATTAGCAGAATTACCTAGATATTTTTATTTAAAAGAAAAAGAAAGTGGTGTAGAGTTCCCAAGGGCTTACTATGTAGCCAATCCAAACAAAACCGAAGAAGAAAACAAAAAAAACAGCAACCGTATAATAGCCCTAATGTTAAAAGTAGCCAAGACTTTACAGTTAAAGGATTTTATGGAAGCCAATAGTGCCGTGATTTTGGGGAGTGAACCAAGTTTCGGGGAACAGGTGAAGCCTATTGTTGAGGAAGAAAGGTTACACTTTGATATATATGCTGATGGAAGTATTGCTAGATCGGGAAGTGAAGATAGTAAAGTAGCGAGCTATACTTATTATGATAAAAATGGAGAAGCACATGAGTTAGGTCAATGGAGGATAAAAATTAATGATACTAGATATAAAAATGGTAAAGAAAAAAAACCAAAAACGGGTGATTATGTGGTAAGATATAGCCCAATATATGAAGCAGATATCTATTATGCTAAAATCCCAGGAAAAATGCATTTGATAAACATTAAGAAAAAACCACTCAATTATAAAAAAGAAGATTTATTGATCTCTTATTTCCATAATTCGAATCGTGAATATGTTGATATTGGTGCATTTGCATCCTTTATAGGAGCTCTTGCAGAGGTGAGTTACGATGATGTTGTTTTAAATGGTTTTACAAATGCAGATGGTATAGGTAATCCTAGTAAAACCCATGTAAACGGGATATATGGTGATTTAAGATATTTTAATAAGAATAAAGTAAAAAAGAAATTATTAATTACATCACCTGAATTTGATGAATTGAGACAGAATAATTTTATTAATGCACTTTATAAATTTGGTTATAAAGGAATGGCGTCATTTAAATATGGTGAAAAAAATGACAAACTGGTTCATCATGGAAAGCATGTTAAAGGACATAAAAATCATTTACATATTCAAGGTTACGATTTAAATCATATCAAGAAACAATGAAAAAATTAATTTTATTATTACTAACATTTGTAATTGCTTGTAAACAAGTTCCAAGTTCTAATTTAGAGTCTCAAAACACAAGTAGTTATCAAGTATCAAACAATATACCTTTTCAATTATTTCTTGATGAAATTCAAGAAATAAGTTTACCCATAAATTATAAAACTTTTGATAATTTGTTTATAAAGAAACAAAGCGATTGGGATAAGGATATTTTTACCTTTAAAATTAATCTCAATGAGTTGGATAAAAATCTTGCAATATATGAAACCAAGACTTTTGATTTTGAGAGTTTAACAAAATCAAAAAAATATTCAGTTAGTGAGTTTTTGAGAATCAAACAAAAGAGTTTGGAAGATTTTGCTTTGGAGCAGTATTTGAAAAATAATAAGGTTGAAGATAATATTTTTTTTGTAATACCAATTTTAAAATTTAAAATTGATAATGTTATTGTGATTGGTTACTTAACAGTATTAGCCTTAGAAAACGACAATACTTTTGCTGCTATACGTTTACATACATATACAAATGAGGGTGAGATAATAATTAGTCAAGATAAGAAGGTTCAAGATGGTTTGTCTTTGATTTATGGATTCTCTTCTGAAGATGGCGCTGCAAATATTTTTTCTGATATTGATAAAAATGGTGTAGTTTCACGAAAAAGAATTTTTATATCTGATGAAAAGACAATTAAAGAGACTTATTACATCATTAACAAAAAGGGTTTTGTAATTAAAGAGTGATATTTTAGTTTTTATGAAGTAGGTACAAATTATGCAGATAAAGGAATACATGAAAGCAATAAACTTTATCTAGAAAAGGATAACATATTAAAAGGAGTTGCTAAGCATAACCCTGATCATAAATATATTGTATCTCAAATAAGAAGAAATTAAAATGAAACATTATCTAAAAATTGTAAGTCTATTATTTATAATATTGTTGTTTTCTTGTAAAAACAAAACAAATGAGACAGCTATATTCAAGAAGCAATCATTTGATTTTAAGTACAAAACTTTTATTGAAATCGAAAATCGTAATGGTGAATTCGTTATATATGATCCTTGTGATGGGCCTATTAGAAAACTAAAATGGAATTCAAAGGATGAACTTGAGATAATAGAGGTAGTTGAAAATGATTTGAAAACTATAACAAAATCAGAAAATCTTGATGATAGTTTTAGAATATACTATGGAGATGATGAATATTACGATTTTAAAGTTTTTGATAAGGAACAACATATTTTTAAAGTAACATGCAAACGAAATGCTGATTTTGCAAATGAAGGATGGGGAATACCTCCATATGTGGTAGATTCAGAGATGTCTAAAAAATTTAAAATAATCAAACAACCTTGTTTAGAGTGCTACACAAAAGAACAATGTATTGCTCTTGGAGAACTTTCTGCTCAGAAAAAATCAAATAAGGGTAATGAAGTTTCTGATTATTTAGTATACAAGAAAGCAAAAATAATTATGAAAGGTAAGGAAATTGAAATTTCGATCCCTTTTGTAAAAGAACATGTTGATTATAAAGGAGATACTTTGTGGGGAGAAAAGGAAATATCATCTGCCTTAGAGGTTAAGCTCTTAAAATCTAAAGAAGAAAATTTATACTTTGTTTTCGGAGAGGGTAAATGCGGTGCTTGTCCTAATTTTTCAGCTTTATACAATAAAAATGGGGAAAATTTATTCTACAATTACTCTGTTAGATTAAATGTACGAGAAGCAAAAAATCTTCTTTCTAAAGGAAATGATGATAAAATATTTTCTGATTATGGCTTATCAGATAAAGATATTAATATACAAATTAACGACCCTAACACTCCTACTTACATTATAAAGAATTGGTATTAATATTTTTCCTCACTGCTCCTAGTATGGTTACCGCTATTTTGGAACTAGTGGTGCGTATGAGTAAGAAAATAATAGTGATCCACAGCAGTAGTGTTGTAGTTTTATCAAATTTTCCGTTGCAAAATTTGATAAAAACAGATGTTTAAGAAAAGCGAAAATAGTAGGGGAATTGATAGCACATACAGATGAGTATAGTATGTATGGCACTTATGAAGATAAGGAGCAAAAAGGGCATCTAATTAGTTTTGAAGTAGATAAAGAAGGCAAAGGCGAAGCTCTGTTTACTATACCAAAAGAATGGGAAAACAAACACCATAAATTAGCAGAATTACCTAGATATTTTTATTTAAAAGAAAAAGAAAGTGGTGTAGAGTTCCCAAGGGCTTACTATGTAGCTAACCCAAACAAAACCGAAGAAGAAAACAAAAAAAACAGCATCCGTATAACAGCCCTAATGTTAAAAGTAGCCAAGACTTTACAGTTAAAGGATTTTATGGAGGTCAATAGTGCCGTGATTTTGGGGAGTGAGTTGCCTAAACCTTCTGTACAACATATGAAAATTATTACGGTTGACACAAAAGATTTAGGTGCTTGGCCAGTTAAAGAAAAGTTTAAAAAATGGACAAGAAGAATTGATAGTGGAGTTGGTAAGCGTCATGTAAAAGGAATTAAAACTGCTAGTAAAAACCATAAAGGTTTGGATATAAATTTCTCAGGAGGAGGGAATACTGATTTAGGCGCTCCTATTTATGCTACTCATGATGGCTATGCTCACACCGTTAAAGATAATACCTTTGGCTCTGGTGGTAGATATATAGAAATTATGTCTAGTGATAAAAAATTTATGACTCGATATATGCATTTAAGTAAAGTTAACATTGAGAAAAGCAATCAAATAAAAAAAGGTCAAAAAATAGGAGAATTAGGAGCCTCATATTATGGGCAAGAAGTTAGTAGTAAAATGAGTGCTCATTTACATTATGAAATTAGGACAGTTAAAAATAACACTTATGACGGTGTGATTGACCCTACAGAAGGTCGAGGATTTAAAACAAAACCTGTAGAATTAATAGACCCCCAAGATTGGGTAAACAACCCTACTTCGTTTAAATACTAATTTAGATATAATTATGAAGAATATTCTTTCTGTAATAATACTTTTATTTTTAAGCTGTAAAAAAGCTAATAATCTAGAGTATAAAGTAAGTACTGAAAAAACAGCGAATTTAGTAAAGCAACAAAAATCCTCAAAAGAAGATTTTAATAACTTTTTTGTAAAATTCAGTAATGATAGTATCTTTCAAAAAGATAGGGTCAAAGACACTTTATATCTTCATAATCTAGTAGAAACTGACAAATTTGAAGTTTTAAAATTCACAAAAGAAGATATTTCATATATGGATTTTAGAGATGATACTCTTGCTTATAAAAAAGAATACGATAAATACAGAGTTGAAACAGTTATAAAAGAAGATTCTACAAACTACTCTATGTACGGTATTGACAATGGTATTCTTTTACACTATGTCTTTATGAGAGATAAACAAAATAATGAATGGTATTTAACTTCAATTCATGATTATTCTAATTAACCAATCTCCCTGCTACCGCTAGGTGTGCTGTGAAAGGTTAGAAAAGAACCTCGTGACTGTAAATAAGAAGGGATTACTTCTAGTGGTAAATGGTAATTTAATATTAAAAAAATGAAAGCAAAAATTTTATATCTATTTTTCATTACTTTAATTTTTTTTAGTTGTAAAAGCAACACAAATTCTAGTTATGAACTGTATTTGAAGAGAAAAACTTTTTTAAGATTGACAGATACAGAAAATGGTGATGTATTATTTTTATCATGTGCGGCAAATCTACCTAAGTTGCGATTTACGAATACATTTTATAAAGATGTAGGTCAAGAACAGACGGAGTTTGATAATTGGCATATAAAAAGTGACACTAATAATACTTTAAAAATTGTATACTTTACTGATAATAATAGAGAGGAGAGTTCTAGTATTAGATTTGATACATTGAATAAGATAATACAATATAATGGATATCGTTATATGGATAGTATACACGCTGTAAAGCTTCCGTATATAATAGAAGAATGTGAAAAATGTAATGAAATAACTTTATGTGATGAGTGGAAAAAAAACGGTGAATGGAAAAATTTCATAATATCTCAACTTCCTTTAGAATTTATACCAAAAGATGAACTGGTTAAAATTAATTCTACAGTTTTTGATAAAGACTTTTTTAAACAGTGGCAAGGCACTTATAATTTTAGTTTAGAAGGTTTAGAACATATGGGAGAAAGTCATAGTATAAGTTATTCATTTATAATAAATGATAATTCCAAAATAATATCCCAATTAAATGATGAACCAAAACAAGAAATAGCCTGTACTATTTTTAAAACAACACAGGATACTCTAGTTATTCAAACTAAAGGAGCTAATCAAAATGAATACAATTTATTTAAGGATTCAAAAGGGGATTATTATATAGGAGGAGATGCAATTTACATGCTCAATCCTCCAAATGAAAGTTATCCTTTGATTAAACAATAAGTGTTATGCTGGTGACGATCTAAATAAAGTAAATACTACTCTTTAAGAAATGAAAATGACTACCTTGCTATCACGAGTATGTCGCTTATGATGGCACTAATTTTTCGGCTTTATACAATAAATGGGGGGACTTATTCTACAATTATTCTGTTAAATTAAGGAAACGATGATAAAATATTTTCTAATTATGTTTATCAAATAAAGATATTAATATACAAATTAACAATTCTAACACTCCTACTTACATTATAAAGAATTGGTATAATTAAAGAAAGAAATTTAATGTAACCTAGATTAGAGGAAATAAGGGACATGAAAAAACACTTTTTAATTTCAAAAATAACTTTTATAATCCTTTTATTATTTATAGGATGCAAATCAAAAAGTCAAAAAGATACAAGTAATAATGATTCTAATTTGATTAAGCATCAAGAAATAATAAGCTATTTAAATACAAAATCAATTACTGACTATTATAATAAGAAAGACAAAGAAATTATCATAGGTTCATCATTTGATAGTACGAATACCTTAGGGATATTTCAAGTAGTCTTCTATGATGAATTGAACGATATAACTAATCTATTTAAAGAAGACATGCCTCTGAAAGAAAAAAGAATAATGTTTGACAAATATAAAAAAACAGCATTTTTTATTGAGAAAAAGGATGTAGATAAAGTTCCATTAAAACATGTTGAAGGACTAGCTGTTGGATGGGAATATGATATGGTTACTCCATGTAAAGTTTCTATTTTTGAGTTCCAAAATGAATTGTGGAAATTCAAAACAGATTCACATATTAGCGAAAATAAAGAATATTATAATTTAAGAAACTCAATAAAATCTTTAAATAACATTAATAAAAATAATTTAGATTTAACGGGTAATTACTCTCTTTTTCAAGATTTAGGAAAGATTGATGATGTGGGTATTTCAATTGGCTATAATATAAAAATAACTAGAGATAGTTGCTTTTTCTCAGGTCAGGGCTATCAGACTAATTTTTATGATTTGTGTACTGTAAAGCAAAACAAGGATACGTTAGAATTGCATTATAACAGAACAATTGAGGGTACTAATTATAATAACAGTATTACCTCCCCTCTTGTTAAATTATATAAGAAAGGAAATGACTATTATGTCAAAAGCCCAGTTATATTTATAGATTCTAAGCCTAATAAAGATATTAAAATAGAAAAAGAAAATTGATTGTCTAGAATATTAATATGTAATAGTTAAGATTTAACCTCTATGCTGGTAATCAATATATACTTATACCCGCTCTCGATAAAAAAGTAAGGTATTTGCATGTAGATAAAGAACAGACAATAGTAAACCTAAGAATATACAAAACAGACAACCAACTGCACACAGGTATTGTAAAATATGGTGATATGGTAACCATAAAAATTAATACCAGAAATTATATAGATAAACCATTAGAGTTTAAAATATGGGAAGATGTTAAAATCGATAACCATACAGATGAGTATAGTGTATATGACACTTATGATGATAAGGAGCAAAAAGGGCATGTAATTAGTTTTAAAGTAGACGGAGAAGGCAAAGGCGAAGCTCTGTTTACTATACCAAAAGAATGGGAAAACAAACACCATAAATTAGCAGAATTACCTAGATATTTTTATTTAAAAGAAAAAGAAAGTGGTGTAGAGTTCCCAAGGGCTTACTATGTAGCCAATCCAAACAAAACCGAAGAAGAAAACAAAAAAAACAGCATCCGTATAACAGCCCTAATGTTAAAAGTAGCCAAGACTTTACCGTTAAAGGGTATGCATCCGAGCAACTACAGTATAGAATTTTCTTGATATCCAGGTAGTAATT
>NZ_CDSBKO010000104.1:0-9789 GCF_977115655.1 Aquimarina sp. | reverse complement strand
AACAAAGTAAATCATTATTGAAATTTAAACCCTATACAAACATAGGATGACAAACACAATATACCCTGTTACGGGTATTCTTTTGCGCTAGATTGTATGGTAGTTTTAACTGAAATCTAAAACACTACGATCATGAAAAAAATTACATTTATTTTAATACTCAGCCTGTCTTCGATCTTTTACTGTAATGCTCAAGATTTGCAATCAAACCACATATTCAACACAAATTATACTAATAAAACCACAAAATTAAATTATAAGAAAGGATACAAAATCAAAGTAATTGACATTAAACCAGCATCAGATGGTAATGAAAAAAAAGACAGCATAATATTTACTGTTAATAGATTTAGTACAGACACCATTAGTCAAGATTCTTTTAAAAAAAACAATAAAAGGGTTAAATTAAATACTCTATTTTATGAAACAACAAACGGTTTTTCTATTCAACACATTATGACTCGTGAAGTATTCAATAAGTATACAGATCCTATTTATTCTTCTTTTAGAGGAGTTAGAGCTGGATTTTATACTATTCCATTTAAAATCAGAATAGATAATTTTGATTTTGAACAAAATATAAATTTTGGGATGAATATAGGCTTCCAGTTTAGATTTAATAAAAAAATTGAAGACCGCTGGTTATACGAGCCTTCTATTGGAATAGGTATATCTTCTATAAATTTGAATAGTAAAAATAGTAATGTTTCAGAAGAAAGAACAGCTAGTGCTTTTAGTAGCTCTATAGGTTTTATTCTTCATTTTGATAAAAACATTAATATTGGTTTATTTTCAGGCATGGATTTTTTAGGAAATAATGACATTGAAGCAAACTGGAAATACAACAAAAAAATATGGTTTGGTATTGGTGTTAACATAGGTTTTTCTCTTTCAGAAAGTAAAGGGGAAAGTTCAAATAACGAAACCCCATAGAGTCTTAGTTACAAACAAAAAAACGTCCTTTCTAATACACTCAGAAAGGACGCTTTTATAATAGTAAACAGATAAAAATTAATTCACCTCTGGTAAGAAATTATAGTTCTTACTATAAAATAACATTTGTGAAACAAAATCTTCTGGTTGTGTAACCTTAATTGCGGTTATTTCTCCGTTTTCATCCATCTCCGGTACCAAAACAGGGTTTACAAAACCACTGTATGGCGCAGAGGTAAATTGCTTGTTACGCTCCAGTACCTCGGCATGCAATGCTTGGTCTACTTTTACGCCATATCCTTCTACCAGTTCTTCTGCTGCTTTGTAATCCCCTTCCGATTTAATACGTTGGGTTTCTTTTAATAATCGCCCAAAAATCTCCCGTAATTTGGCATAATCCTTAATATCAAAATAGGTCTTACCATCTCTGGTAACTTTTTCTATTACATTATCCTTTTTTCCTTGCTCAAAAGCCCATGCACTTACCCACTGGCGATTACGCATGTGTGCTTCTTCTACATCATCTCCCAGGTTTAAACGTATCAATTGAGTCATTAAACCGTTACGGATATATCCATCATAGGCAGCTTTCCCTGTTTTTTCCCAATCTTCAACCAATCCTAATTCTTGTAATTTCGGATCCATCAAATAGTATAATCCCACTAAATCTGCACGACCTTCTTCCATAGTCGAAGCATAGTTTTTCAAAGTCTCTTTGGTTTCACCTACTCCCGGGTTTAATTGTCCGGATGCGTGTCCTACTACTTCGTGTAAAGCGGTATGTAATTTATCTCCTAATTGTCCGTATTTCTCTTCTAATTCAAACTCTTCCTGATCGTGTACAAATTCTTTTAAACGATCAGAACCTCCTGCATTACTATATGCCTCGGTAATATTCCCTAAAGAAACAGATTTTGATCCTACTGCGGCTCTAATCCAGTTTGCATTAGGTAGGTTAACTCCTATTGGAGTACTTGGCGAAGAATCTCCTGCTTCTCCTGCAACTGCTACTACTTTGTACGAAACTCCTACTACACTATCTTTTTTGTGCTCGTCCATTAACGGAGAATTATCCTCGAACCACTGTGCATTATCCGATAATACAGACATTTTTTGAGACATATCAAAATCTTTGATCTGTATAATACTCTCGTAAGATCCTCTGTATCCTAACGGATCGTTATATACCTCGATAAAACTATTGATATAATCAATATTTCCTTCGGTAGCAGCTGTCCACGCAACATTATAATCATCCCAGGTTTGTAAATCTCCTGTTTTGTAATATTTTATCAATAAACCAAGAGCATCTCCTTGCGCTTTATTTTCTGCTACTCCTTGTGCTTTTTCTAACCATGTAACGATTTGATCGATTGCAGAACCATACAACCCACCTGATTTATACACCCTTTCTGTAAGTTTTCCGTTTTCTTTTACTAATTGAGAGTTTAACCCAAAAGATAATGGTTTAGCCGGATCTGGTGATTTCATTTTACCATAAAAAGAAGCCACATCGTTATTGGTAACTCCCGGTCCATAAAAATTAACCGCAGATACTGCTACATTGTCTACTCCTTTTGCCTGGTTTACTTTTTTGGCATCTGCCTCATTAAAGATCACCTCGTATGCCTCTTTTGGCATTTCTGTACTTGTTGCAGCAAGCAAAGAACTTAAATAATCTTTACTAAATTCTGGTTTGATTTTATCGTTACTATAGTGGTGATGAATACCATTAGAAAACCAAACTCTTTTTAAGTAGGTTTCAAAAGCTTTCCAATCTGCGGCATCTTTATCTCCTTCATACGAAGTGTAAATTTTTTCTAACGCTTTTCTTATAGTAAGGTTATGCCGGTAATTTTGATCCCACATTATATCTCGTCCACTTAAACCTGCCTGCGTAAGATAATACACCAGTTTCTGTTCTTTTAAAGTAAGATTGTCCCACCCCGGAATTTTATATCGTAAAACTTTTATGTCTGCAAATTGTTCTACAATATAATCAAACTTTTCTTCTGCTACCTCTTGTTTTTCTTCTTGTTGATCTATCTGATCTTTAACATTTGGATCTTTTTTACATGCTATCATTACACCAGAGATAGCTATAAAAAATAATATTTTATTAAGCTTCATTTGTTATATTTTATTGTTTTGACAAATGTAACAAAATAAAAAGGATGTTAAAATTGTTTATATTAGCTGATTAAACAATCTAAACTAACTAACATGAAAATAGTAAAGTATTTATTTTTTCTATTATTACTAGTAATAATAGGTGGTGCTGTTTATGTAGCCACCATAAATGGTGATTATCAAGTAGAAGAAAGCAGAGTAATTGATGCCCCTGATGAGTTGTTGTTTAGTACTATCAATGAGTATAAAACATGGGACAAATGGGGACCATGGATGGACGAATCTGACGATTTTATTATGGAGTATCCCGAAAAAACGAGTGGCGAGGGGGCTTCATATTCATGGAAAAGCGAAACCCAAGGGGATGGCAGAATGGAAACCAAAAAAGTTTCTCCTTTTACAGGCATAGATCAAGGGATAACATTTATTACTCCTATGGGAGAAAGCAAAAGCGATGTATACTGGAAATTTGAAAAACTGGAAGGCAAAAAAACCAAAGTTACCTGGGGTATGAAAGGTACACAATCTTTTATCGAAAAAGCTTTTTGGGTAACTCAGGACAGTACTCTCTCCCAGGCAATAAAACCTATGTATTCTCGCGGGCTCGAAAAACTAGATGCTTTTGTTAATGAAAAAATGAAAAAGTACTCTGTGCATGTAGATGGTATTACCGAGCATGGTGGCGGGTTTTATATGTATAGTGCTACCGCCTCCTCTATAGCTGCAATCCCCGATAAAATGGCACAAATGCTACCTGCGGTAAGTACCTATATGAAACAAAACAATCTTCCTCAAACAGGAATGCCTTTTACCTTATATAATGAATATAATGAAGAACAAGGGACCTCTATTTTTTCTACTGCTATCCCTACAAGAGATAAAGTAGTAACCCCAAAAGAAAGTTCTGTTCTTTGTGATTTCTTACCAAGACAAAAAGTAGTTAAAACTACCCTTAGAGGTGATTATATTAACTTAAAAGAAGCATGGGAAACCGGTTACAAATATATTGGAGACAATAATCTGGAACCAGATACAGAAGCTGCTCCTTTTGAAGTATACCAAGTAGATCCGGGAGTACAACCAAATCCAGCAGAATGGATAACCGAAATTTATATCCCGATAAAATAAGCAACTATTTGATAGGCTACATTTTTGTTAAATAACAAAAATGTAGCCTATCAAATTAATATTATAAACTACTCTTAAATCCATCTTACAGAGATTATTTACCAGTATTAGGTCTAAGCAAAACATGTTTTTAAGATAATTTCTTTTAAATTTTAATTAATGAAACAGATATTTTTGGTATTTATTGGTGGTGGCACTGGCAGTATTGCACGATATCTTATTAGTAGATATCTTAACAACTCCTCTACAGGAATTCCTTATGGCACATTAACTGCCAATGTACTGGGCAGTCTTTTAATTGGTATTATCTTAGGTCTTTCCCTTAAAAACAATATCCTATCTCAAAATACAGTTCTTCTTCTTGCAACCGGATTTTGTGGCGGGTTCACAACCTTTTCTACTTTTGCTTATGAAAACCATGTATTATTAAAATCAGGAGATTTTATAAATTTTATTCTGTATACAACAGGGTCTCTGGTTATTGGTCTTCTTTTTGTGTTTTTAGGAATGTTTATTACCAAATAAACTTATTTTGTTCTTATAGAAAAGTATTTAATAAATGGTTCTCTTAAAAACTAAATCAATTACCGTAGTATACCAAAGCGCAAAGTTCTAACACCTTGTTCTTTATAACCTAATTTTATCCTGTACCTCGATACCTAATACCAATACTCTTATTTAAAACTAAAGCCGCACAATATTCTACCTTTTATGTCCTTCTTAATTATCTTTCTTTTGTATAGTTTTACGCTCTCAAATTGAAATATTATTACAGGTAACCAAAATTAATTATGAAAGTAATCACTATCACAAACTTTTTAAAAAGAGCTTCTTTTATAACTTTAACTTTTTTAAGTTTTCATACTATAGCACAAGAAGAAAAACAAAAATCAACATTAGAAGAATTATTCTCTAAAATAAGCTTATCAGGATCTATAGATAGCTACTATAGATATAATATCGATGCCCCTAATAATAATCTTGTAGCGCCGAAAACTTTTTTTGCTAATCAAAACGGTTTTGCTTTAGGGATGGTAAATACTATTTTAGGATATGAAGGAGAAAAGGTTGGATTTGTAGCGGATCTTGTATTTGGAAAAAGAGGAGAGGAAGCTGTATTTAACTCTGAAGGGACATCGCAAATCATTAATCAACTATATGTATATTGGCAAGTAAATCAAAATATTAAACTTACTTTTGGTAATTTCAATACCTATATAGGGTATGAAATGATTTCACCAACCAGCAACTTTAATTACTCTACATCGTATATGTTTACGTATGGTCCTTTATCTCATACTGGTCTAAAAGCTGATTTTAAACTTAATGAAAAATGGTCTGCTATGCTTGCTGTAATGAATCCATCTGACTATACAGACAGTAATCCTTTTGATACCTATATTGTTGGTGCACAATTAGGGTACGAAGCAGACAAAGGCAGTGGATATCTTAATTTTAGATATGGCAACGAAGGGTTTCCCGGAGAAGTAGGCCCTACTTTTCAAGCAGACCTTACTACCTCGTGGGATGTAACCGAATATTTTAAGCTTGGTCTAAATACGACTTATGTAACTACAGAGCCTCAAGAAAACGGAGAGGATTCCGGATTTTATGGTATTGCATTATACCCACAATATAAAACATCTGAAAAATTCACCATTGGATTAAGAGGTGAGTATTTCTCTGTGTATAATGGGGGATTAACTGATGTTATCGGTCTGGATACTCAAGGAGACGGAAATGTAATTGCCACTACTTTAACTGGAAATTACACTATTGGAGACCTGACCCTTATACCTGAATTAAGACTGGACACAACCTCTGGAGATTTTTTTATTGACAAAGACAGAGAAGCTACAAAAAACCTGTCTTCTTTTGTATTAGGTGCGGTATATAAATTCTAAAGCAATTATAAGTAATATCTAAGAAGAAACTTTAATACCTTATATAAATCACCTGCTAAAAATAAATAAATTTAGCAGGTGATTTATATTTAAAAGCTAGTATTATTTATTTTCAGATTCGTTTTTAAACCTCTTAACTCCTGCAAGAATCTTTATAGCCAAGTGATTCTTCTCTGGGGGAATAGGACAGGAATAACGATAATTATATGCACAATAAGGATTGTAAGACGTATTGAAATCAATTAAAATAAAATCCCCATCAGGAATTTTGAGATCTATAAAACGCCCCCCGGAATAGCTGGATTCTGCATTAGTTAAATCGGTAAATGGTAAAAATAGATAAGTATCATATTCGGGTTCTGTTTTCAACTCCATACTTTGGTACACATTTAAGGCAAATGCTTTGGATTGAAGCACAAAATGTACCTCGCCATACTTTACATATAATGGTTCGCTACCTGTTGTTGTTTTCATAACAAAAGGGGTCTCGTAAGGAGTACGCACAAATTTTGCTTTAACACAAAATGAGGTATCTATTTTAAAAAAGTCTAAAGATTTAAAATGTTTTAAATCCTTTGGGGTAAGAGGCGAAGTTTCTTCAGAAGCAAAATCTTTATTAAGCTCCTGTTGAAAAGACAATATCCTTTTTATAGTCTTAGAATCCTGAGCAAATACATTGCTAATCAAGAAAATAAACAAAATCGATAATCGAAACACTTCTGTTTTTTTGCAAAAATACAATTTACAATTAGTTAACTAATTAATTTTGGAGAAATTGTATACAAATAATAGATAAAAAACTACATTTATCTATTATTTGAGTACATAACATACAAATTCTATATACATTGCTAAAAATTATACTTACCTATTTTAAATCTTTCTCAGGATTATCCAAAGAAGTTTGGTGGTTGGCTTTAATCACCCTGATTAACAGGGCAGGAGCAATGGTTATTCCATTTCTATCCCTTTATCTTACTGATAATTTAGATTTTTCGTTACAACAAGTGGGTTGGATTATGACCAGTTATGGATTAGGTTCTTTTTTAGGAGCCTGGCTTGGCGGTAAATTAAGCGATCAAATAGGATATTACAAAGTAATTTTAGGGTCTCTTTTTCTTACTGGTATTTCATTTATGGTAATTCAATACTTCACCAATTTCTGGAGTATTTGTATTGGTTTTTTTGTGTTAATAGCAATTGCAGATATGGCAAGACCTGCATTTTTTGTTGCATTAAGCGCCTATAGTAAACCCGAAAACAAAACCAGGTCTTTAACATTTATACGACTGGCTATTAATCTTGGGTTTTCTGCCGGACCTGCTCTTGGCGGATTAATTATAGCAACTATAGGATATTATGGGATATTTTGGGTGGATGGAATTACATGTATTATTGCCGGGTTGGTCATGATACAAACCCTGCATCCTAAAAAAGCTAAAATATTAGATCAGGAAATAGTAATTAAAAACCCTGTAAAAGCACATAAAGACGGGATCTATATTCTATTTTTAATTGCATTGGGATTATTTGGTTTTATCTTTGTTCAATATTTTTCTACAATCCCTTTGTACTATAAAGAAGTACATCATTTATCGGAAGAAAAAATTGGTTTGTTATTAGGAATGAACGGTGCATTAATATTTTTATTTGAAATGCCTTTGATTGCCTATTTGGAAAAAACAAATAGTACCAAAATAGGAAATGTTGCCAGCGGTTTTATGCTTACTGGTATAAGTTTTATACTGTTTTTAATCACTCCATGGGCAGGCATATTGATTATAGGTATGATGATAGCTACTCTGGGCGAAATGATCTCTTTTCCGTTTGGAAATGCTTTTGCTTTAGAGAGGTCTAAAAAAGGAAAACAAGGGGCATACATGGGGTTATATAGTATGTCTTTTTCTGCCGCCCATATTTTTGGACACAACTCGGGTATGCAACTTATCGATAAATTTGGTTACGACAACACTTGGGTTTTCATGGCAACGATAGCTGTTTTAGGTGTATTTTTATTATATATTGTAAAACAAAAAGTAAATAAAGAAAAGCCAATACCTAATATTATAGCATAAAAAACACCTCCATGAATAAAATACTTTTTATAATGGTTATCGCACTTACCTTGGGATGTGCCAAACAAAAGCATGCAGAAGATAAAATAGCCTCTGAAAAGAAAAAAAGTTTCCCAAAACTGGATTCTGGTCGCTACAATGTTGCTTTTTTAATCATGGATGGTACTTACAATACAGAGTTTACTGCTCCTTATGATATTTTTCAACACACGCAATATCGTGAAAACATAAAACAAATGAATGTTTTTACTGTTGCTAATACTGATAATCCAATAACTACTTTTGAAGGTGTAAGAATAATTCCTGACTATAACTACCGTACCGATTCTTTGCCCAAAATAGATATTCTGGTAGTCCCTAGTGCAGAGCATCATTTAGATACAGATTTACAAGATCAGGAAATGATCAATTTTGTACAACAAGCAGATAAAACAGCTATATTTATGACTTCACATTGTGATGGGGCATTTGTGCTTGCAAAAGCAGGGGTTTTAAATACTATTGTTTCTACTACTTTTCCTGGTGATATTGATAAAATGCGGGCTATGTTTCCTGATTTGGATATTAGAAAAGATGTATTATTTGTACACGACGGAAAATATATAACTTCTGCAGGTGGTGCCAAAAGTTTTGAAGCTGCTTTGTACCTATGCGAATATTTATACGGAGCAGAGATCGCTAAATCACTAGCTGGCGGCTTAGTAATCGACTGGGACCTAAATAAAGTACCTCATCTTGTGATTAATACCGCTTTACTATCTGATCGCTCCAAATAAAAACTATTTGCTCTCTATGCATTTCATCTTTTATTCTATTTAACCCGGATTATGCCTCTGATAGGGCAGAAATATTTTCGAGACTAGTCCTGAGGAATTTCAAAACAAAACAGATATAAGCTTAGATTAATATAAAATAGTAAAAGCGCACTTTATCAAGTGCGCTTTTAATACTTAGGGCTAAATTACGTACTCTCTTTAGTTTTAAGATTTGGGGTCTTTTGACTAATGTCCTCACACTTAATTTGTCCCTTGATGTATTCCAAACTGACATTTCAAATCCATATCGTCATACGAGCTAAAATGTTAGTTTTTAAACATACATCAAAGTTTTTTATCTTATAGTAAAGATAATACAAAAGAAGTATTCAAACAAAAAAAATAGCGATAAAAAACATATAAAATCGATGAAATACACAAAATTTTAATATTTCAACTTGAATTGAAAACAAAAACTTAAATATTAAGTGTTCTTTTTTGCGATATCACCCCAATATTCACTAATTAATTTATGGTTGTGATCTTTTCAAAATATTATGCTTTAATATAAACCAATATTGATTATTACTGTTTGTTTTCCTTATAAATATCCATTACAATTTATAATTTAAAGAAAAGGTCATAGTTAACACCAATAGAAGTTTGTCTGCATACTATCTGTTTAAACCCTGATTATCAATATCGCTAAAGTTAATACCATAATATCTTTTTGTCTTAACTTAACCACATTGCCCAAATCATCAATATCGTTAAGTTAAGAATTTAAACTATGGATTTAAAGTTTGTTAATGGTGGATTCCAGTCCCGTTCTTCATGGGGATGACAAATTGCCGGAATGATAAA
>NZ_CDSBKO010000103.1:0-10757 GCF_977115655.1 Aquimarina sp. | reverse complement strand
AGTCGGGCACCCCCACGGTACTGGATTTGAACACCCTTGTCAATAATGCAGAAACCCTTACCACACTGGCACTCAATGCCGACGGGTTCAACCTGGACTATACGGATGAGGCAGGTTCCACCACAAAGGTAAACCTTCAAACAGTGATCGACAATTTTGAAACATTGACCACTATTGCACAGGATGCAGTGGCGGGCACGATTACCTACACCGATGAGTCGGGCACCCCCACGGTACTGGATTTGAACACCCTTGTCAATAATGCAGAAACTCCATTATTAATTACTACAGATGGTACAGGGTCAGGAGTTTCACAATCTGGAACAAATAACCATACTACAGATATTACTATATTAAGTACCGATGCAAATAATACTTTATCTACAGGATCAGATGGAGGTTTGTTTATAGATACAACAGCTACCGAACCTTGGTTTGGAACTGATAATAATGCAGCAGCAACGACTAATACTGAAGATATGTATTTACTCTCTAATTGGGTAGGTATAGGAACATCGGCAGGGCAGACTGTTAATGGAGAACGATTGTATGTAGAAGGTACTATACGAACCACAAATTCTATCTATGCAGATTACGTATTTGAGGATTATTACATAGGTTTTTCAAAATTGAATTCTGCTTATAAATTTAGGAGTTTAAGAGAAATAGAACTTTTTATAAAACAAAATAATCATTTGCCTGGAGTAACGGGTATAAAACAATTACAAAAAACAGATAAAGGAGAGTATTCTTATAATATTTCAGAATTATCTATACAGAGTCTGGAAAAAATTGAAGAGTTGTATTTGCATACCATAGAACAACAAAAACAATTGGATCAAAAAAGTGAAAAAATTAAGTTGTTAGAAAACCGTTTAGAAAAACTAGAATCAATAGTTAATAAATTGTTAAAGAAATAATATAAAAAAGTATCAAGCATGAACAAAGCAAAACTAGAAATACTTACAATCCTATTACTATTTATTTCTTTTAAATCAATAATAGCACAACGTACAGGGGTTAACACTACAACCCCAGATGTATCGGCACAATTAGAAATCAGTAGTACTACTTTGGGTTTTTTGCCCCCCCGTATGACTGAAACACAACGTAATGCAATAATAGATCCAGCAACAGGGTTACTTATCTACAATATAACTTCAAAATGCTACGAAGTAAATATAGGAACCCCTGCGGTACCTAATTGGCAATGTATGATTAGTAATTTGACAAATGATGATGATGGTGATGGGGTTGCCAATGCTTTGGATTCTGACCCTGCTGATTGTACTGTTCCTAATAGTAATGGATGTCCTGTTCAAATAACATTCCTAGACTGCCATGCGGCTACAGTTTCGGGAATCATCTATTCTGGTGTACCGGTTACAGAAACAGCATCTATTTTATATGCAGGAGGTAATGGAGTAGCTTACCCAGCGGGAGCTCCTATAAATAGCACAGGTGTTACCGGGCTTATTGCAACCTTACAGGCAGGCACACTTGCAACAGGTTTAGGTAGTCTTATTTTTGATATATCAGGAACAGCAGCAACAACAGGGACTGCACTATTTGAGGTTAGTTTTGGTGGACAAACCTGCATTCTTTCTGTGCAAGTTGAAACTTTGCCAGCACATATAACAGGTCTGGATTGTAGTAGTGCTACTTCATCAGGTAATGTAACGGTTGGATTGCCTGCTTCTGTTACAACAGATGTTCCTTATACAGGAGGTAATGGAATAGCTTACCCTACAGGATCTCCTATTGCCAGTACAGGGGTAACCGGACTTACTGCCACATTGCAAGCAGGGACTTTAGCGACTGGAGCAGGTAATTTTACGTATGATATAACAGGTACTCCTGCTTCGACAGGTACAGCCAGTTTTGCTATTGATTTTGATGGACAATCCTGTTCTCTGGATATTACTGTCGAAACTCTTCCATTAGCAAGAATAGGTTATGTATTCAGTTTTTCTATTGGATCCTCAGAACTAGCTAATTACAAAACACAACTATCGGATTTATCCAATTATGGAACATCAGGTACCTATAACAAAATAAGTGGATTCACTTTTACAAGCCTTACGGCAGGATCAATTACTGACGCAGCAACTTTAAAAGCAAATTTTGATATTATTAGCACAGGGTATTCCAGCTTAACGAATGCTCAGGCAAATATATTAAAACAATATGTGGATTTGGGAGGGATAGTTATCGTGCTTTTGGATTCTACTCTAGGAACATCATTACATCTAGCTTTTGGAGGGACAGGAAGCATTGGATCTGGTACAATATCATCCATCACAAATACCAACCCCATTAATAGCGGGGTATTTGGATCAGGTAGTAATGTAACAATCAATGGATCAGGGAGTTATGGTGCAATAACAGCAAGTCAGTTACCTCCTGGCGCTATTACTCTTTCTACCTCTGGAGCTAATCCAAGAACTTGGATTACTGGTACTGGCAATAAAGCAATATTTGTCTGGGATGAAGGTGTGTTTAGAAATGTTATCGTCACAGGAGTTATAGATACACCTCAGGAGGTATGGCTTCATAATCTCATGGCTTATGCATTGGATCAGGCAGGGTTTTAAAACTGGAAGCAGAATAATAGAAAGATACTCTATGTTAAATGTGGATATTATGAGTAAACAAAGACGAATTAAGTTTTTAAAAATATCAATAATCTTTTTAATGATATTTCCTTTAAAAGCGCAAACGACCAATATAGGAGAAATGGTAATATTGACAGATACCCAAGTAGGTATTATTAACAATTTTAATAATTTCAATAAAGGGAATTTTCTTAATGATGGAGAATTATTTATCTATGCTGATTTTAATAATAATGGGACATTAGATTTTGTTAATGAAGGGATGACACGTTTTCAAGGAAATAGTGTGCAACAAATAACAGGAAACTCTGAAAGTTTTTTTTATAATATCCAATTTAACAATACAAGTGCAGCAGTACCTTTTCAATTATCAGGGCAAATAAGTATAAACAATGAAAGTATGTTTGATCAGGGTATTGTGGATAATGATAATTTTGGAGGGAGTATTACTTTTCAGAGGCTGGCTAATCACTTCAATACCAGTAATGATAGTCACGTAGATGGTTCGGTAATAAAAATAGGGGATACGGCTTTTGAATTTCCTATTGGCGATAAAGGTTTTTATCGTCAGGCAATTATTAATGCTCCGGATATAGCTACCGATGTTTATACAGGTCATTATTTTTTAGAGAATAGTGATCCAATTAATTCTCACAGTTTAACATCTGGTTCTATAGAAAAAATAGATAACACAGAGTATTGGATAATAAAACGCAGCAGTGGTAGTTCTGATGTGGTTTTGACATTGGGTTGGGATACCAATACATCTCCCGCGTTTATAACTAATGCAGACCCAGAAAACCTGCATATTGTACGATGGGATGACAATTTGGGTTTTTGGGTAGATGAAGGGGGGATACCAGATTCAGATAATCAAAATGTAACTACTATTACGACTGTTTCTGGTTATGGGATATTTACTTTGGCTACAGTAAAAAATAGTGCAGATGGTTTGGTAGTTTACACAGGAATTTCACCTAACGGAGATGGTATAAATGATGTTTTTGTAATAGAAGGAATAGAAAACTTAGAGAATACTCTGAAGATTTTTAATCGGTGGGGAGTAAAGGTATATGATATTGATGGTTATGGAAAAAATGATAACTTTTTTAGAGGCATCTCCAAAGGAAGAACAACTATAGAAGAAAAAGATGAATTACCTGTGGGAACCTATTATTATGTATTAGAATATGTGTTGCCAACAGGAGAACGTAAAAATAAAGCAGGGTATTTGTATCTCAACAGATAGATCCGTAGGTGCTTAGAATTTGCCCCTCATTAAAAACACTAAACCAGAATATGATCAAAAAAATATATAAGATGGCTATAATGATACTTTTGTACTTTACTTTTGATACTAAAGCACAGCAAAAAACTGATAATTGCCACTAATCATTATGTATAACCTTGATTTAGAGGTTAAATTAGCGGTTATTTTTGGTTTAGCCACAAGCCAAGTCTTTTGTTTTAATTTTTCTAGAATACTACATTTATATCTTAGGGAACTTTACAAAAAGAAAACCACCTTTTGGCTAAGTATAAAATCTATATTATAACATAGATATGGTGCACGCTTTGAAAGGTAAATATAATCCAATTAATTGAGTGTTCCAAAGAGAGCAAGCACCAAATGCAGCAATAATCATTACGATATCCAGAGCTAAAAGAAAGAGATACGTTGCTATGATTAACAACTTAAATAAGGAGTAAACTTCGATTTGGTGAATCGCCTGTTACAAGATCTAAAAGTATTTTGATATACTTTAGAGTGTTGATTGTCTAATTTGAAGATTTTAGTTTGTTTTTGGGCATGGGTTTGTTTACCGTTAAAACTATGCATTTCCGGTAGTTGTATCAATTGTGTATGCTGTATTTTTATTTCCATTGAATTTTTAACTCTAGATATGGGTCATCTCGAATAGGGAGTATGATTTTTTTGTTTTTCATATACCCCTTTTTGCATTTGCAACAAGTTACTGGTTTTATCGACCAGTGTGGATATACCACAGGTTTCACTTTTATAGGATATTTTTTTAATAGCTGTTTTTTAATATCGGTCAACATCTTTTTATTTCTGGGAGCACATATTCCAAAATGTCTTATCCTGACCAATCCTTTTGGTAGTATATGCTGTGTAAACCTACGAATAAACTCTTGTGCTTTCAGGTACATAAAAGAAGATTGATTGGTTCTGTAATTTTTATAGGATAAGCATACCTTATTATCCTTAATTGCTTTGATTCTATGATTACTAATAGCAATTTTATGAGAATACCTTGCTAAGTATTCTATTACACTTTTGACTCCTGAGAAAGGTTTTTTAGCATAAACTACCCATGGTTTATTAAATAAAGTATCTACTAAATCTTGTAGGTTTAGAGGGTCAATTTCTTCTTTGTTTTTCAATTGTTTTAATTGCTCCAAAAAGATAGCTCTAAATACTTTACTCATTGCTTTTACAAGAAAAAGGTATTTTCCCTTTCCGCAGTTTTGTTTCCATTTTTTTTGTGGAGTTATTCCTCCAGATGGTACCATACAATGAAGATGCGGATGCACGCTTAAATTCTGACCCCAAGTGTGCAAAATACTGATCATACCCGTTTCGGTAAACTCAGTAGAGCTGTAAGAGATCTCAACGCTGTAATTAATTATTGCATCGGGCTACTCGACTAGGCACTGTTATTTTATCAATACCATTACTTTATTGGTAATTCTGTCGCATCTGCTCAAGCCAAATTCAAAAATATTTTTATCCTTTGCTATTTCAAAGAGTTTGTCTTTTAGCATTTCTTTAGATCTGTGTACACGGACTTTTACATTTGCAACAGTTAAATCTAAAGCAATAGAAATATCTTTTAGACTCATTTCTTCCACTTCTTTCATGATATAAACAGTTTTATATTTTATGTCTAAACTGTCAATAGCATTTTCCAATACTTGCTTTGCTTCATTTCGTATCATCTTGTCCTGTGGATTTAATTGTTTGCTATCAGGAATTTCTAATATTGTGTTACTCTTTAAATTATAAGATTGTTCATTTAAGTGATACAGCTTTCCTTTTTCTTTTAAACGTGCCAAGGATTCGTTTATTCCTATGCGAATAAGCCAAGTAGAAAAAGTAGAATCTAATTTAAACTGATATAGCTTAGTAAAGGCTTTAACATAACTGTCTTGCATTATATCTTCAATTTCAGCATAATCTTTTATATAGCTTCTGATTATTCTATATAACTTTTGATTATTCCTTTTAACCAAAATTTCATAAAGTTCTTTTTCGCCTCCTAAAATGCGTTTTATGACTTCGCTCTCTTTGATTTTATGATTATTAAAATCATTGATATTTATTGCTTCCATTTTATTGTGTCTTTTACTTTAGATAAGGAACTCTAAAAAAAGTTACAAAAATTTGTATCCTTTTTTAAAATCTGTAATCAAAAGACTTTAACAAATTTATAAATAAATAAGATTATGGATTCAAACGTACAATTAGTGAAGAACATTTTAAAGTACACTTTTGGTTTAGTGCCAATTGTTGCAGGATTAGACAAGTTTACAAATATTCTAACCAATTGGAGTCAGTACATTTCAGAAGGATTTGCAGGAATGTTTCCTTTTGAGTCTACTACTTTTATGATGATAGTAGGTGTTATCGAAATCGTAGCAGGTGTTCTTGTTTTAACAAAGACAAAGTTTGGAGCTTATGTAGTTTCTGCTTGGTTAGTAGCAATAGCATTGACTTTGATTTTTAGTTGGAGTTATGTAGATGTTGCTGTAAGGGATTTAGTGATGGCTATTGCTGCCTTTTGTTTAGCAAAATTGTATGAAAACAAACAAAGCAAAGTCAAAAACTAAGAATTAATTTGTTAGTCGAGATTAAAAAAATCACGTAAAGGATGAAAATTACGTGATTTTTTTAATCTCGACTAATGTCAAATTTAGTTGTTAAAAATCAAGATATTGAAAAATCAAGATCTTCAGGTTTAATATCAAATTTATTGATTTGTTTTTTAATTCTTTTGACGGGTCCCATTTTTCTTTTTTGATCAAGAAATAAATATTCCGCAGGAGGTTGACAGACTTGTTTTTTAGTTACCATATTCCAAATAATTACAGCAAGTTTTCTAGCTGTAGTGCTTACTGCTACTTGTCGTCCTTTTTTAAAAGCTATTTTTCTAAAAAAGTTAGATAGATATGTGTCTTTTAAGTTTCTAATAGCATTAGCAGCTTGTCTGAGAGCTTTTTTAATACGATTACTTCCTTTAGGTACTCTATGATTAATACCATTTTAACTTTGAAATAGTGCGTATAGAAATTAAATTTATTTTTTAAGTATTCCAAGCAAAAAGCTTGTGCCAGACTTAATCTGGTATCAAGCATAGCTGTCGTTACGGTTATATTTTTTAACGAAGAACAGATGAAAAAGAAATAATTTATTAGTGCTATTTCAAAGTTAAAATGGTATAAGTATTTTACCTCCGGATATTTTGTTATTGGGTGCTATTATCATCCAAGATGTAAAATGCTTAGCTGTTGGAAATTTATCAAAACCTTTTGGTCCAATTTCACTAATTATAGTCAGTACAGTTGCGGGACTTACGCCTTCGATATCCATTAAATCAATTCTTCCAAGTATTGAAAAGCCGACTACTTAAATAAGGAGCAAACTTCGATTTGGTGAACCGCTGTATACAAGATCCGATGGTAGAATTGTGACCTTTGATAAAGAATCACAAACAGTATCTTTTAGAGTGAAAGATTGTAGAAAACAAAGCGAAATATCAATTCTAAAACTTCCTGTAAAGGAATTTATAAAACGTTTTTAATTACATATTCTACCTCATGGTTTTACCAGAATTAGGCATTATGGATTTCTCAGTAGTACTTTGAAACGAAAGTATCTAAACAAAATACAAACGTATTTATAGAAAAACACCTTCGAAGCAACTACAACTAAAGAAGCTCCTTTGGTTAGGAAATGCCTGTTTGCGGTAAAGGAAACCTGCATATCACAGGGTATTTTGGGATTCTAGGTCCTCCAAAAAGATGACTAACGCTCTTGAAGAAACATAAAATTTTAAAAAAAACACCTCTATGATAGGTGGATGGATATCTATTGCCTAAACTGAAAATTTTACAAGAAAAACAGTACTAATAAACATAAAACAGGCTACAAAAAGTAATTTGTGGTAAATAAAATATCCAAAATGACTGCTCTTTAGCTTAAAAACTACGAAAGAAAGTTTCATGTTTCCTAAGATCTGGAAAAACCATCCATCGTTTTCCCCATACCAACTAACAGGTCAGTCAACAAAGCATTCCTGACCTACCGGCAAGACGAATGCTTTAGGTGTTGGCTTTATTTCTTTATTATTTGGATTATAATCTAATGCTAGTTGTATCCAAGATTCTAAATCTGGATCTAAATTAAATCCGTTGGGTGTCACGAAAATATATCCTTTCATTGGTCTTCCGGTAAAGTCCATTGGTTAACATTCATTCTTGTTTATGTTATCTTCATAAGCCTTTTTCCCAATTCTCGCTATTATAGTAAACTATCTCCAAGTTTTTTGTCCATGTAAATGCCACAAAGCATTTTGTTATTTACCATAAAGACCAAACAACCCGTCATTTTCTTATCAAGGAGAGAGACATTTTTTCGGTTAGGATACGCCTAATACGGTCAGCCAAATATTCATCATACGCCATATTATCTGTTTTCTTCAATGTGTTTTTTCAATCCAGCCAAGAATAATTTTATGCCTTTGTCGGATTGCTTCTTGACCATTAGGGTATCCATTATTTTTCCAAGAAATCCAAATTTCATTTGGTACTTCATTACTTGTTTAACTTTTACTTGGCTCCCAATCTCTTCAAAACTATAAGTGTGATTTAATGAGTGGACTGGAAATGAGCAAACTGTAAGTTCAAACTGCAAGGCTTTTTTATGTTCTGAAATCGTGCATTTTTCTTCAAACCAATTCTTGCCATCTTTCATATCAACTTTTCTGCTTGCACCAAGTCCGGTTTTGATTTTTGAAGTGGCAACTGATTTTTTTACGGTTGGGTCGTACTGGTCTAAAATGTCAACAGTGTTTAGCGTATTCCAAATATCCTCAATTTTCCCGTTGATTAATATTTCATTGTTTAATTCTGTCATTTAATAAAAAATTTAGTATAATTTTGTATTACTTGCAAAAAGCAAGTAATACAAATGTAGCTAATCACTTGCAAAAAACAAGTATAGAAATGAAAGAAATGAAAGAAATTAAAAAGAGATCAGACTGTCCGATTAGTTACGTACTGGATTTCTTTGGCGATAAGTGGTCGTTTCTGATTATAAGGGATTTAGTTTTTAAGGAAAGAAAATTCTACAAGGATTTTCTAAATGCGGAAGAAGGGATAGCAACAAACATCTTGTCTGATAGATTGAAAAGATTAGAATCAATTGGAGTTATTAAATCCAAAGTTTTTGAAGAGCTCAAAACCCAAAAGGAATATTTTTTAACCGAAAAGGGCAGGGATTTGATTCCGATTTTAATTGAAGTTATTCTATGGTCTGCAAAATATGATTCAAATTCCGCAGTATCTGGTAGTTTTGTTTATCAAGCAAAAGCGGACAAAAAAAAGTTGATTTCAAGCCTTTATTCAAAATTAAATTGATTCTTCAGCTTGTAGCCAACGATTTAGTATGAGAAAAGTAAGGCAGTTGTTAGCAATACTTTTCGGATTAAGCTAAAGCCAAATTTTTTAATTTTGTTAATTATACCAAACTTAAAAATTTGGCGATTTGGCAAACACAAACCTTTCGATTAAACACTTAATTAGCTATGTTTTATAAACCATGTGTGTGCCTTGAATGGTAAATATAGTTCATTTAGATGAACGTCCCAAAGGGTTAAAGTCCCGTATGCACGGAGTCGTGTCCGTAAGCAAAGTAAGTGGCAAGGTGGTTTAGGGTGACCTATACACTAAAGTAAGCCGGACTACGTAGTTGGTACTGACGAACAGAAACTGGATACCGAGGCTATTTTAATTTGGATAAGCTAGCACATCATAGTAACGTCCACAAGAAAGGGTTAAGATAGTAGATTCAGCAGGCATTAACTAGAGGGTATTTATCTTACCGAGGGAGGTCTCTACAACTACGAGTTGGTTAAGTAGAGAAGTCAGCAGAAGTCATAGTAGGTATAGGAAACGAGTTGTGTAGTAGTAAAACATAGGTCTCACAAGTAAGGAAGGACAGAACGTATTATCATGTCTGGATTCGTATAAGAATATAAACTAATAGTTTGTATAGCTTTTACTTAGAAAGACAAGAACAAACAAATTATGGTTGCAAAAGTATTAACAGCAAGAAACCTTACCCGAGCTAGAACAAAAGTGATAGCCAATAAAGGTTGTTGCGGTATAGATGGTATGGGGGTAGAAGAACTTACATCATATATACGAACATATCGTTCAGATATATGTAGAGCAATAGTCACAAAAACCTACCGAGCAAGCGCAATCCGAGGAGTATCTATCCTCAAATCAAACGGGGGAGTACGAATATTAGGTATCCCTACAGTAATCGACAGATGGTTACAACAAGCTGTCAGTCAACAACTAGCGGTGTATTTTGAATTAGAGTTTGAACCGGAGAGTTATGGTTTTCGTCCCAGAAAGAACCTGCAACAGGCAGTATTGAAGAGTCAAGGGTACATCAATGATGGTTACCAAGATATTGTAGATATCGACCTTCAGGGTTTCTTTGATGAAGTACCCCATTATAAGCTACTCCAACTTGTTTACCATAAGGTACAATGCCCTACCACCCTTTGGTTACCCCGCAAATGGTTACGAGCACCTATATTAGTAAATGGTAAGCTAGTTAAACGCCGAAAAGGAATACCACAGGGCAGCCCATTAAGTCCTCTATTGTCCAACATATTATTAGATCAATTGGACAAACACCTGAAGTATAAAGGATACAAATTTATTCGCTATGCCGATGATTTTAGCATCTATACACAGACAAAATCAAGGGCACGTAGTATAGGAAATGAAGCCTATCTATTTTTAAGAGATAAACTGGAATTGCCTATCAACGTATGCATCCGAGCAACTACAGTATAGAATTTTCTTGATATCCAGGTAGTAATT
>NZ_CDSBKO010000102.1:0-10956 GCF_977115655.1 Aquimarina sp. | reverse complement strand
AAACTCTTGCATCTGTAGCGGCTACTTTTTCGATAATATTTTTTATATCAGAAATAGCGGCAGACTCACCGATCATTTCATAGTTTTTGGATACTTTTTTCTTTAACATTGTATTTTCTACAACCAATTCTTTTCGATCCAAAGCATTGCGTACTGTATTGAGTAAACGATTAAGATCTGGCGGCTTAGAGATGTAATCAAATGCTCCCAATCGCATTGTATTTACTGCAGTATCCAGATCACCATGACCAGATATCATTACAATTGGTATTTCTGGTTTTATTTTCTTTACCGCCTCAAGTACTTCTACCCCATCCATCTTTGGCATTTTAATATCACAAAGTATAAGATCGTAGTCTTCTGTCTTAATTTTTTCTATTCCAGAAAGTCCGTCTTCTGCTTCAAAAACTTCGTATTTATTATTTTCTTCGGATAAGATTTTTACAAGAACCCTACGAATTGCTGCTTCGTCTTCTATTACTAATATTTTTGCCATTATATTTTATATTTTATTCCGCTACGAAAATAGAATGTATTTTTATCTTCAATAATTCTCACATCTTTTTGGTCATTATCCCGTAAACGAATTTCATTTTTTAATGTATATCCTGCATATCCATAGAACAATAAGTGTTCCGTAAAATAATATTCGTAGCCTAATGCGTATAAAACGCTAAGCATGGATATGTTTTCTGCTATTTTTTCTTTTCCGTCTTTACCTATAAATATTTGATTTTTTTGCAAATTACTATAAAACTGATCTAAACCAATAAAAGTTTGTATTGTATTTTTTTCATTAAAATAATATTTAAAACTTGATTTGGGTGTACCTATTGAGTAAGACCAACTAGAATGAAATCTACTGTAATAATTAAGGATTGGTAAAGGGAAATTTAAACTTGCTGGTGTTGTATATTTTACACCAAAAACAAAAAGAGCTGTTTTTGGTGCTTGCTTATTTTTATAACTCTTTACAAAGTATAAGGCTCCTGTATATCTTAGGTCTTCATTTTGTATACCGGATTCTTCAAAATTAGAAGATATTTTCATTCCTAGTTTGGCACCAAAACGCCAATCATTTTTCATTTTAAAAGTATAGCCTAATTCTATTCCACCAGTATGAAATTTACCCAGCGTATTTTGTTTTTCAGACAAGGATACGTCCTTTATTTGTAAATTATCGAACCTATAACCGGGGTTAATTATTAAATAAGTCCCTTTTTTGTCTATTTTAATTGGATAATTTACTGAAACCTTAAATCTATTATAGATATTATCATTATTTGCTTGTGGTATATATGTATATTCTATTCTTGCTAATTCTGTTTGCTGTGCTTGTATTACATTAAACGCAAATACTAGTATCCCTATAATAACAAGATTTTTATTTTTCATCTTTTGGATTTATCCATTATCACATTTTATACTTTTTTATTTTTTCAAAATAGTAATTTCTCTCTGTGGAAAAGGAATAGTGATATTATTTTCTCTAAATAAACGATCTATTTCGAATCTAACTTCACTTTTAGGAACGCCTGCTTGAAAACTGTCGTTAAGCGTAAAGACTACTTTAAAATTTAAAGAACTATCCCCAAAATTAGTGAATAACACTACAGGTTCTGGTTCTTTAAGTATGTTTTCGTTATTTAACACTGCTTGAATTAATAAATCTTTTACCAAATTTATATCACTACCATAGGCTACACCAACCTCTACAGACTCTCGTGTAATAGTTCCGTTTTGAGTCCAGTTATACAGGGTTGATGTTAAATATTTATGATTGGGGATTATTAATACTTTATTATCTATGGTTACCGCCCTTGTAGTCCTTAGTTTTATTTCTTCTACTCTTCCTACTTTACCTTCTAATTCAATAATATCCCCTACATGTACTGTTTGGTCTATAAAAATAAATACTCCAGAAATAATGTCCTGAATAAGGGTTTGCAGTGCCAAACCAACTCCAACCAATAATGCTGCAGAAGCGGCAAATACTGCTGTTATGTTAAAACCTATACTATCTAATGTTATAAATAGTATTATAATATATATGAAATACTTTGCAAAAGAGAATACTGATACAAATTTAACCTCATCTTCATACGCTAATTTTTTGGTTACAATTTTTCTTATAACCTTAAGGATAAAAGACGTTATTGCAATAACAAATAATACAAACAACAGCAATCCCACAGTAAGCACTATTGGTTCTTTTTCTGTTCCAAAATGAAAAATTTCGTAATTCAAAAAATCTTTGATTGCCCCCCAAATATCTTCTTTAATAACTACTTTTACTTGTTCTGTTATCTCTTCTTGCTGCATAATATTTGGTTAGTATTTCATCCATTTAAAAAGTTCCTTATAGCTTGGTTTTTTACCATACATAAGTATACCTACTCTGTATATTTTTGCTGCCAGCCATGTGATAAACAATATACTGGCTACTAACAAAAATATAGAAATCAAAACCTGCCACCAAGGAACACCAAAGGGAATACGCATTAGCATAACTATCGGAGAAGTTAGAGGAATCATAGAAAAAACTGTAGAAACGGTACCATGAGGGTTTTCGATAACCGAAAAGAACCCGACATATATCCCCAACATTAATGGTAATATAATAGGCAGCATAAATTGCTGAGAATCTGTTTCACTATCTACTGCCGCGCCAATCGCTGCGTAGATTGCACTGTACAAAAAATATCCTCCTATAAAGTAGATAAAGAAAGAAAACACTAATGTTCCTAATGGGAGTTTCATGATATCTTGCAGTATCAATTGTATTTCTTGCTGGTTATTTTCTTGCAGTATCGTAGCTGATTCCATGCCTACAGGTTGTGGTTCTATTCCAAAAACAGAGGATGCTACTGCTAACAGAACTCCTCCTAATATTACCCAGATCAAAAACTGAAGAATCCCTGCAAAAGAAGTTCCCAAAATCTTCCCCATCATTAATTGTAATGGTTTTACTGAAGAAATAATAATTTCTATAATGCGGTTAGATTTTTCTTCGATTACAGAACGCATGACCATATTACCATAAATAATAATAAACATCATTAAAAAATATCCCGCTGCACCACCAAAAATCATTTTTACATAATTAGACATCTTTGATGTCTTTTCTCCAGAAAAATTTTCAATTTGAATATTTACTTTTGCTTTAGAATCTTCAATAACATCTAAATCCAACCCTTTTTCTTTAAAGTTTTGATTCGTTAATTTGCTACCTATTATTTTTTCTATAGTATTAAGGATAGTAATATTTGGAGCTTCTTCTGCAAAAAATTGTATGGATGACGCTAGTTCTTTATTCGTAAGCTTTTTTGGTATATATAATAATCCATCTAATTTTTTAATAACAACTGAATCCTTGGCATCATTTAGACTTAAACTACTATAATCTATATAATCAATATCTTCTGAGTCTTTAAAATCAGAGCGAAATACACCTGTTTCATCAAAAAAGGCAACTTTACGAATTTCATCATTATTTAGTGTTGCCAGCCAGGTAATCAAAAAACCCATTGCTGTTACTATTAGTGGGCTTAAAAAAGTCATTACTACAAATGTTCTATTACGAACACGAGCTATGAACTCTCTTTTTATAATCAGTTTCAGGTTATTCATTTTCTGTAATGGTTTTAATGAATATTTCGTTAACTCCTGGTATTACTTCATTAAATCGCATTACCTGTCCTTTATTAGATAAATACTGAAGTAAATCATTTGACAACATATTTTTATCTAAAGTTATTTTCATCTTTAACTGGTCATCAATTGTTTTAAAATCTGCTGGCTCTACTGTAAATTTTTCTTGCAAATGAGTATATAAATCCTGGCTGTTTTCAGTTAAAATCCCTATTTCAAAAGTATTGGATTTGTATTCTCTTTTTATATCGGTTACTTTACCTTCTAATATCTTTTTGGATTTATTAATAAGTGCAATATGATCACATAGTTCTTCTACGCTTTCCATACGGTGGGTAGAAAATATGACTGTTGCACCTTCTTGTTGTAATTGTAGAATTTCATCTTTAATAAGGTTGGCATTTATAGGATCAAAGCCACTAAATGGTTCATCAAAGATCAATAATTTTGGCCTGTGCAGTACTGTAACTATAAATTGCACTTTTTGTGCCATTCCTTTAGAGAGTTCCTGGATTTTTTTATCCCACCAGTGTGCGATATCAAATTTATCAAACCAATATTTTAAGCGCTCTTTAGCTTCGGTTTTACTTAATCCTTTAAGTTGTGCCAGATATAATGCTTGCTCTCCTACTTTCATAGATTTATACAAGCCCCTTTCTTCCGGAAGGTATCCAATATCTTTAATATGCTGTGAATTAAGAGGTTCATTATCCAAATACACGCCTCCTTCATCTGGTAATGTAATTTGATTAATAATCCTTATCAAAGTAGTTTTTCCTGCTCCGTTAGGCCCTAGTAATCCAAAAATGCTCCCTTTTGGTACTTGTATAGATACATTATCCAAAGCAGTAAAGGTTCCGAATCGTTTTGTGGCTTGTTGTACCTCTAAAAGATTAGCCATAGATAGTAATATAGTTTTAGTTTTTATGAAACCCGAATGATACGAAAACTTAAAAACTTATGCTAATTATGTTTGCTATTAATTGCGCAAAATAATTAGTTTTTAATTGGGCATAAATTTTTCTTATAAAAAAACAAAACCCACCCTAAATATGAATATTAAGGATGGGAAAAAAATTGCTATGAAAAAGAAAAATTATCACTAAATGCGATTAGTGATGTTTCAAATATACAAATTTTTCTTAATCAAACGTTAACACAATTAAAGGATTCTAAATGGTTAGATACTCTAATTTATTTACGAAAACATATCTTTTACTTTTTCAAAAAATGACTTATCTCCACTTTCCGGATTTGGTCTGAAATGATCGTCTTTAGCCATTTTTTCGAAAAACTCCCGTTGTTCTTTGTTTAGCGTTTTTGGTGTCCATACGTTTACATGTACCAAAAGATCTCCTGTTCCATACCCATTAATACTAGGGATTCCTTTTCCTCTTAATCGCAGTATTTTACCGCTTTGCACTCCTTCTTCAATTTTTATCCTTACTTTACCTGAAACGGTATCTATTTCTCTGGATGCTCCCAAAGCAGCTTCAGAAAAACTTATATACAAATCATAGTGCAAATTATTACCTTCTCTTTGTAGTTCGGGATGTTCCTGCTCTTCTATAGCTACAATAAGATCCCCGGCTATACCATTGCCAGGGGCTTCATTACCTTTTCCCGAAACTTTAAGTTGCATACCATCTTCTACTCCTGCTGGTATTTTGATACTAACGGTTTCTTCGATAGCTTTTAATCCTTGTGCATCTGCATCGGCAGGTTTATGATCTATCATCTGTCCGGATCCACCACATGCAGTGCAAGGAGAAGAAGTTTGCATTCTGCCAAGAATGGTATTGGTTATCCTTGTTACTTGCCCGGAGCCATTACAGGTACTACAAGTTTTGTAAGTTGTACCAGATGCCTGAATCTTTCTTTTTACTTTGATTTTCTTTTCTACACCATTTGCAATTTCCTCTAATGTAAGTTTAACACGTATGCGCAGGTCGCTACCTTTGACCCGACGTTGTCTGCTGCCACCGCCACCAAATCCGCCAAAACCACTAAAGCCACCGTTGCCAAAAATATCACCAAATTGGCTGAATATGTCGTCCATATTCATACCGCCACCGCCGCCAAAGCCACCACCTTCAAAAGCCTGATGCCCGTATTGGTCATAACGTGCTTTTTTATCCGGATCGCTTAAAATTTCGTATGCCTCTGCTGCTTTTTTAAACTTTTCTTCTGCTGCTTTATCTCCCGGGTTCTTATCCGGGTGATACTCTATAGCTTTTTTGCGATACGCTTTTTTAATTTCTGCTGCAGTAGCACCCTTGCTTATACCTAATATGTTGTAAAAATCTTCCTTCATAATTTATTATTGACCGGTCACCACCTTTGGAAAACGAATAACTTTATCCCCCAAGGCATACCCTTTTTCTATTACATCAACAATCTTACCTTTTAAATCCTCGCTTGGAGCTGGTATTTGAGTAATTGCTTCGTGATCATCTGCATTAAAAGTATCTCCCGCATTTACTTCTACTTCTGTCAATCCTTTACTTTTTAAAGTTTCTTTTAATTTATTATGGATTAGCTCTACTCCTTTTATAAGATCTTTATCTTCAGATTTTTCGATTTCTTTTAACGCTCTGTCAAAATCATCTAATACTGGCAACATAGATTGAATAACATCCTGACTAGCTGTCTTAAATAGTTCTAAACGCTCTCTGGAAGTTCGTTTTTTATAATTCTCAAACTCTGCAAAGAGCCTTAAAAATTTATCTTTTTCTTTTTCCAACTCTTCTTTAAGCTGCGTTTCTACATCTATTTCTTCTGTCTCTGTTTGTGTAACAGGAGTGTCAAGTACTTCTTCTACTTGATCTTTTACATCGTCGGTGTTTTTATTTTTTTTACTCATGTAACTCGTATCTTTTGTACGTTTTCTTTTTGAAATATCAAAAGTACTGCCAATTTTAAATTAATGTCATAATGTCACAGGATTTTTTTTAGTATATATTTAAGAATATTCCTGCTATAAAAAAATAATTTTGGCAATATTTAAAACACTATAAACTAAAATAATTATGAAAACCAATTTTATTGTAACACTTGCAGCAACTGTACTTATAATCACAGCGTATTCCTGCAAAGGGGAAAAGAAAAATGAAACCGAAGCTACTACCGCAGAACAGATAAAAGAAACTCCTGCAGAAGCTGTATTATACAAAGTAGACACAGCATCAAGCACTATTGAGTGGATCGGATCCAAGCCTATTGGAAAACATAACGGAACATTGGGATTGACTAGTGGCAGTATGGAATCTAAAGATGGGAATATAGAAAGTGGTTCTTTTGTTATTGACATGGCTTCTATTACTGTGACCGATCTGGAAGGTGAAGAAAAAACATCTTTAGAAGGACATTTAAAAGGTGAAGGCGAAGGAAAAGAAGATCATTTCTTTAACGTTGCCAAATATCCAAAAGCAGTTTTTGAAATAACAGGGATTTCTGAAAAAGATGGCAAAACCTATATAGATGGTGATCTAACTATAAAGGATATTAAAAAAAATATATCTTTCCCGGCAACAACTTCTGTTGATGGTGACACAATAACGCTGGATACAGAAGTCTTTACTATTAACAGAACAGAATGGGGTGTGAATTATGCTTCTAAATCTGTTTTTGAAAACCTGGGAGATAAATTCATTAATGATGATATCGAATTAAAAATTAGTATAAAAGCCAATAAAGCTTAATACAATTAAAGTTAATTTTATTAAAAGCCGATACCCAAAAAAGTATCGGCTTTTTTATGGAAGTCATTTTTAAAATTCTTCAATAAGTACATCTACTGCAGGTCTTATATTATCATAATCAAACACAAATCCTAACGCAGAAATTTTATCACTGCAAACACGTTGACTAGAAAACAAGATGCTATGCATTTCTCCAAGTACAAGTTTCATAATAAACTTAGGTACATTGGGCAATATTATTTTTTTATTTAGTTTTTCTGCTATGATATAGGTAAGTTTTTCATTAGAAACAGGATTAGGTGCTACAGCATTAAAAACACCTGTTTGTCTTTCTTCGACAATAAATAAAAACATACGAGCTAAATCATGTACATGAATCCAGCTTTGCCATTGCTTACCACTACCAAAACAAGCTCCTAGTTTCATTTGTATAGGCTTCGCTATTTTAGGAAACGCACCTCCATTAGCAGACAACACAAGCCCAATACGCAACAAACTTACGTCTATACCTAATGTTTTAAATTGTAAAACAGCATTTTCCCATTGGGTGACCACTTCTCCTAAAAAACCAGGATCTCGTTCAGATACATCTTCTGTATAATAGTTTTGAAAAGAATCCCGATACACTCCTACTGCACTTGCAGAAACAATGTGCCTAACCGAATGTTTTATTTTTTTTAAGGACCCTAAAATAAGGGAAACTGTTTCTGTCCTGCTTTCTATTATCTCTTTTTTATAAGAAGAAGTCCATCTTTTTGCTACGGTAGCCCCTGCAAGGTTAATAATAACCTCTACCCCATCAAAACATTCGGTATCTAATTCCCGTTTTTTTGGGTCCCAGAAATACCCTCTATAATTTGGCTGGGAATTTATTTTAGAAGTATTCGTGGTTAAGTAATTTACATCTATAGTAGATTGATGACACAGTTTTACTATTTCCTGACCTATCAAACCTGTTGCACCGGTAATTAAAACTTTCATCTGTTCTTTTATTGTATTTTATTAAATCATAGACAAAATAATACCCTGTTACAACAAAACCTATTCCTTTATTATAGGTTTAACAATCGTTTAAATCATTCATTTTTGGTTGCCCTAAGCATTTCCCGTTTTCCCGGAGGGCCAGGAAGTCTTTCTACTTCAAAACCTACCTCTAACATTGCCCTTCGCACGCTTCCTTTGGCTGCATAGGTAACCAAAACACCTTTTAATCTAAGTGCTTCATACATCTTTTTAAAAATTTCTGAAGTCCATAGTTCTGGTTGTACCCTGGCCCCAAAAGCATCAAAATAAATTAAATCGTATTGATTTTGATCTATTATATCTATAAAAAACTGTTTGCGTTTCGTTAGATTAAAATTGGGGGTAATCTTGGCAGGTTGTTCCCAGATAGATCGATGCATCTTTTTAAAACAAGGTTCTTTATCCTTTGCCAAAAGCGCTTCCGGATATCTCATTACAGTCGCTTCTTCTATAGAAACAGGATATGCCTCTACTCCTACATAATCCACAGGCAAGTTATTTTTTTCTGCTTCCAAAAAAGTTATAAAAGCATTTAGCCCTGTTCCAAAACCTATTTCCAGAATACGAACAGCACTTGGGTTGTTTTTATCCAAAACATGATCTAGCCCATTTTTTATAAATACATGTTTTGCCTCGTTAATTGCCCCGTGTTTAGAATGGTATTGTTCGTTTAACTCTGGTAAATAGATAGTCTTTGACCCATCTGCGGTAGTAATTATTTCGCGTTTTATGTTTCCCTTCATCATTTCTTTACCAAAACACCATTAGCGATAAAAGAGTATGTCTTTTTGGGAGCAATAATCCCTGCTATTTCTTCTTCTGTTTTTCCTGCATCACTGGCAAAATGACGTTGCTCTTCGACAGAAACTTCACTTACAAATGCTTTACCCTGAATCACTACTGTATCGTTTTCTATATCTTTTGGGACAAAGAAACCATAGTCTTTAAACTTTACCATAGCTTCTTTATCTGTATCCAAAGCAACCCTCATCCAACAGCCTTTTGCTTTACAAACCGATTTTACGGTGGTAGCAAAAGTAATTGCAAGAGTATCTCCTTCTTTTAAGTTTTCATATTTATTGGTAACAACTTTTATACCCTCTATATCTTCCAACAGAACTTCGTTTCCAAAACTCTTATATCTTTTTTGTGTATTGGTTATCACATTCTCGGTTGTTGCATTCAGAGAATTTTCTTTTTTAACAGAGGTGTCACAACTATAAAACAATAGTGACCCTATAAAAAACAGTATGCTTTTTTTCATAATCTTTGATTATTCTTATGTTTTACAAAATTAAACATTTATAAAATTCTTATTTTATCAGAAAAAGGTATTTTTACAATGAATTAAAAAAGGTGTTAGTACCACCTTCATTTTCAGACAAAATATTAGGATAATAAACTCAGGATAGTGTGTTGTTGCTATCTTTTAAATTTAGAAAGGATGAAAAACATAATTTCTCAAACCTTAGAAATTAATACCGTAAAGGAGTCTAAAATTGGACAAGTAGATTTTGAAAACCTTAATTTTGGCAAAATATTTACCGATCACATGTTCGTCTGTGACTATGCAAATGGAGAATGGCAGAATCCAAAAATTGTACCTTATGGCCCATTAACATTAGACCCTTCTGCTCGTGTTTTTCATTATGGGCAGGCTGTTTTTGAAGGAATGAAAGCGTATAAGGATGATAACGGGGATACGTTTTTATTTAGACCAGATGAAAATTTTAAGCGTATTAATAAATCTGCTGAACGTCTGGCAATACCAGAATTTCCTGAAGATTACTTTTTTGAAGGACTAAAAACATTATTAAAACTGGATAACGAGTGGATCAAATCCGGTTTTGGAAATTCTTTATACATTCGCCCGTTTGTTATCGCTACACAAGCCAGTGTATCTGCCTCTGAAGCAGATGAGTATAAATTTATGATTATATGCTCTCCTGCACAATCTTACTATAGTGGGGATGTGAGTGTTTTGGTTGCCGAAAAATTTAGCCGTTCTGCCAGTGGTGGTTTTGGATATGCAAAAGCTGCAGGAAACTATGCAGGGCAATTTTACCCAACCAACCTTGCTAAAAAAGAAGGATACCAGCAAATAATCTGGACAGACTCTAATACACACGAGTATATGGAAGAAGCCGGAACAATGAATGTGTTTTTTAGAGTAAACGACACCTTGCTTACTGCTCCTGTTAGCGATCGTATTTTGGACGGTATTACCCGCAAAAGCTTAATTGCTATTGCCGAAAAAGAAGGGTACAAGGTAGAAGTACGACCTGTAAAAGTTAGTGAAATTGTAGAGGCTGCAAAAAATGGCAGCTTAAAAGAGATTTTTGGAGCAGGAACCGCAGCAGTAGTTAGTCCTATTAAAGCTTTTGGATACCAAGGAAAAAATTATGAGCTTGCCAAACAAGAAAACTCCTATGCTGCTTATTTCAAAAAAGCATTAATGGATATACAATACAATAAATCCGAAGATTCTTTTGGATGGAGATATAAGGTTTAAGAGGTCGGATGCCGGAGGTCGGATGCCGGAGGTCGGATGCCGGAGGTCGGATGCCGGAGGTCGGATGCC
>NZ_CDSBKO010000101.1:0-11084 GCF_977115655.1 Aquimarina sp. | reverse complement strand
TCAAAGATGCAAAGGTTCAAAGACTCAAAGATGCAAAGGCTCAAAGATTCAAAGACTCAAAGATGCAAAGAACAGCTCCCAACCTCTTACAACCCCCGACCTCCGACATCCGACATCCGACATCCGACCTCCGACCTCCGACATCCGACCTCCGACCTCCGACATCCGACCCCCAACATCCAACTGCATAACACAAAGACATCTGGGTACTTTGGCAACCCGATGAGAATGAGTGGTACTTGCTTATAAAAAGAAAAACACTTCCCCAAGCGTACTCTATTTTATAAAATAAGGCACTCACGAATTACCGCCCATACCCGACACCTTTGTTAGGAAATAGTACATACACTCTACTCGTATGTAACTCCCATCTATTGTTTGATTTTGGTATTCCAATAGATTTTTGTTTTTAATAGTAAAAGGCTGCGGGAGCAATCCTTAAGCACGGGGCTTTGATTACACAAACTCAACTTAACTAAAGTAGCAGATTACCCCCGCGATTCCTTTTACCCCACCTATTTTGACAATTTTTAATCTTTTTAATTAAAGCTTTAACCGATAGTATATTCCATTTAACTAAAAAGACCTTCTGCAACGTCTTTTTAACCCTCTCACGCGTCTTTTTGACGAAGTGTTTCACTAAGCTCATCTTATTTTTAAGCTACCCTTTTAAAATTTTAAGAAGAAGAGTTGAAATTTTTACTTTGAAAGCTAAAATTTTAGCTAAGGCAATTAAAATCTTCGTCTTTTGTGTTAAACGGAACGTCTTTTTGACGCACAGGAAGGTCTTTTGGGTTAAATACATTTATTTTTCATTCTGGACTTGATCCAGAATCTATAGTTGGAGTACTCTTGGTACGAGCAAAAAACTGTTTTAATTCGGCTACTTTTTCTGTAAACCCTGCTTTTCCTGCTCCTTTACTATATTGTGAATATGCATAATCATTTAAGGAATCTTGATAATTATCATAATCATGTAGTATTTTAGTGCTTTCTAAACGATAGGCTAAACTTTCTATACGACCCAAAAGGCTTTCTGCAAACACTCTGGCTTTATAATCTTTTTCAAATTCTACCCAATCTACATCTGGGGAACTCAAACTGCCACTATGCTGGCGATAATCCCAAACTTTATTTACAAATAATTTATTCTTTTCATTAATAGCTTTGTAATCTCTTCTTTCTTTTTCGGTTAATGCTGATAGTTTGCTAGAAAATATAGTTTCTAATTCGGTAACTAGTTGTACTGCTTTTTCTTTCTCCTCTTGAGTCAATAAATCTTGGATAATGTCTCTCATAAAATGTTTTAAAAATGATTTATAAATAGTTCTTGGTTTTCTTTTGTATAGAGTGCCCGTGCCTCACAAATAATCAAACAGAGTGATATTTTTCTTTAATCTTTACTGTGGGGTATTACAAAATGCTTGACTACTATGTAGCAAAAGGATATTTCGGGCTTTATAAATAAGCTGTGTGGCTTCTTCTATAGATTTCTTTTTGTTATAGAGTTTATAAATCCAAACATACAATAGCATTTCATAAGGATTATGATGCGATAAATTGTACATAAAAGTGTCTGCTTTCATATGCAAAGCTTCAATTATATCGGTAAAGAATTCGTTTTGATTATAGTTTGAGTAAGGTTCCATGCGATACATTTTGTTGGTTCAAATGTAAAGGCATAATGAGGGTAATAACAAAGGGTAGTAGTTACAATTCGGTAAAAGCGAAGTTCGTTTTCCTTGAAAACGTATTAGTATAATATTTAAAATTTAGGAATCCAACTCTTTGATATACTCTGATGGATACATTCCTGTTTTTTTAAAGAAAGCTCTGGAAAAAGCATTAGGAGTATTAAAACCTATTTCTGTAGCAATTGCTTGAATAGTATAGTTTTTGAACGTTTTATCTGTATTTAATTTTTCAATTAGATACTCTATTCTAAGATCGTTAATATATTGGGTAAAGGTTTTTTTCTTGTAAATATTAATCGTTTTTGAAAGATATTTACTGTTAGTTTTTAAATCTGATGCAAGAGAATACAAATTAATATTAGTATTCAAAAAGCTTTTATTCATTTCAAAACACTGTAGGTTTTTTAAATTCTTTTCTAAAGTACTTTTAGGTATAAGAAAAATTCTTTTTTTTTGTTTTTCTTCAATAGTTACATTACCATAATCTTTTTCATAGATTTCTATAAACTCATTAGGAAAAAAACCAGACTCGCGTAGTTTTTTTAGATTATCCTTCTTGCTCATTTTCTACCGCCTTATTGGTTAACTCTAATCTAATTTTTCTAAAATCCAAGCTCTTTTCTGGATGAATCAATTGTTTTTCCTCTGCATCTTTGTACATAAAAGTAAAAAAACCGCGAATGGTATTTTTAAGGTGTTCTATTTGTGATGAATTAACTTTTTTAATTAGATAGAATAAAATACTAACAAAAAGTAAAGTGATAAAAACAGCTATAGTAAATCCTAATGCATACACATGAAGAAGTACATCATCCAGTCCAAGTTCTTTTGCATTAAAAACCCAATATAGTTGTATGAAATAAAAGTATATTGGAGCAGAGTATGATATCTTATATGGTCTTAATATACCTCCACAACAAAGTAAAAGTGGTGAAATTGTTTGAGTAATCACCCAAATAAATGTTTTTGTGCTCTTGAAACCGTAAGATTCAGTAAGACCAAAAGTAGTAACCTTATCTGAAAACAATATCAAACCAGATAAGATTACCAATAATGATGCAAATACTTTTAACAAAGGAGATTGATTATTAATTGCCTCTTGATTGATCCCCTGGTCTATCAATTTCTTCTGGATCAACTTCATAAATTTCAGATTGGTCAATTTCGATTCCTGTTTCATCTTTTAGTTCTTGATTTTCACAGTTACTTTATACAGATTAAAAGTAGCATACTTAGCAAAATAATAGAATTTTTCATTTTTAATATATTTTAAGGTTTGTTACCCTAAAATACTATTAAATAAGAAGACTATCCTTTACCAAATGATAATTGATTTTATTGTGTTAGAGGGATTTGGGGTGGTACTATGTATTAATAGTATAATCCGTCTAATTATATTTTAATATTTATTTTTTAAAAACAATCAAATATAGTAAAGAAGATAGCTTTTCTAAATACGGTTTACCCGTAAACAACTGATTTTGTGGCAACAAAACAATAGTATTGTGTTGATAGTAAGTGTTTTGTAAAGCACCAAAATTTCAAAAAAAATGATATTTTTTTTTGAAACAATACTTACTTACGGGATCCCATAAACCACGCTATAGCTCAGTTACAATTTTGGTGTATCCCCACTTGTTTTACCATTTGTTTGGTTGCCCATCTGTATATAATGGTGTAAGCCCTGTATGCTGTTTGCCAAACTGTTTATACAAAATGTGGTGTATTTGCTTGCTACAATCCTATTGTTTGTAAAATCTACCTACTTAAAATAATATTTTTTTCTTAAAAAAACACAAGTGTCAAAAAATGAAACTTTTATACAGTATACTTGTACCATAATTTTAAAAAAAACAAACCGAACCCTGAGGTGACTCGAAGGATGAGCTTCGAGAGCCTCAGCTCCCAGTATGTGAGAGAGCCGAACCCTGAGGTGACTCGAAGGGTGAGCTTCGAGAGCCTCAGCTCCCAGTATGTCAGAGAACCGAACCCTGAGGTGACTCGAAGGGTGAGCTTCGAGAACCTCAGCTCCCAGTATGTCAGAGAGCCTCAGCTCCCAGTATGTGAGAGAGCCGAACCCTGAGGTGACTCGAAGGGTGAGCTTCGAGAGCCTCAGCTCCCAGTATGTCAGAGAGCCGAACCCTGAGGTTCTCGAAGGGTGAGCTTCGAGAGCCTCAGCTCCCAGTATGTCAGAGAGCCGAACCCTGAGGTTCTCGAAGGGTGAGCTTCGAGAGCCTCAGCTCCCAGTATGTCAGAGAACCGAACCCTGAGGTGACTCGAAGGGTGAGCTTCGAGAACCTCAGCTCCCAGTATGTCAGAGAGCCTCAGCTCCCAGTATGTGAGAGAGCCGAACCCTGAGGTGACTCGAAGGGTGAGCTTCGAGAGCCTCAGCTCCCAGTATGTCAGAGAACCGAACCCTGAGGTGACTCGAAGGGTGAGTTGGTGGGAAGCAAGAACAAAAGCATACGTATTCAATATTTAACAAATAAATGTAATTAAGATCATGATTGGTTATATGTATATTTTAGAATGTAATGATGGTAGCTACTATACTGGTAGTACTAAAGACTTACAAAAAAGATTAACACAGCACCAAAAAGGAGTAGGAGCTAATCATACTAAAAAGCGATTGCCTGTAAAATTATTATACTATGAACAGTATAATCGCATCGATACTGCATTTTACAGAGAAAAACAAGTACAAGGGTGGTCCCGAGCTAAAAAAGAAGCATTGATGAGAGGGGCTCTGGAAACCCTGCCAGGATTATCAAAAGCATATCGAGATATAGATGGGACTTCGAGTACCTCAATCCACACAAATCCTGATATCCCTGAACCCTGAGGTGACTCGAAGGGTGAGCTTCGAGAACCTCAGCTCCCAGTATGTCAGAGAGCCTCAGCTCCCAGTATGTGAGAGAGCCGAACCCTGAGGTGACTCGAAGGGTGAGCTTCGAGAGCCTCAGCTCCCAGTATGTCAGAGAACCGAACCCTGAGGTGACTCGAAGGGTGAGCTTCGAGAACCTCACTTGTCACTCACGCAAAGGATGCTTACCGCCTTTTTTAAGATATCACGCGCTTTAACTTTATATCCCTAAGATCTTTTTCTAGTAATTTAATACGTTTTTGCTCTTCTGATAGTGTAGAAGTATTTGTAAAACTGCTTGAATCTTGTTTATAAGATTTACACCATTTACGGATCATACTACCATTTAGATTGTATTCCCCTATTGACTGGCTCAAAAAAAAGTCGATAAAAAAAAGCGATCTGTAAAGACCGCTTTAAATGTTTTCACAACGGAATAATCCTTATTGTGAATTGCTTTCAAAATTGTTTTATAAAAGTAAACAAAAAAATAGAACAAAAAAATTGTGGACTTAGAATTTCATAATTCTATTTTTTAAAAAAAATAACACGAACCATAGATAATAATATATTTTTTATATATTTGCATTGTGTGTGATTAAAAATAAATCAAACCACATTAGAGTTGGAGAATATTGAAGTAGTCTCATTAGCTACAAAATATCATTCCCACATACATATAAGTTACATCGATTAATATAGATAAATAATCATTTTATTGATTTATTATCTAGTTGTGAATTGCTTTCAATTTAATATTCATAATTTTATCGGTGTAACTTTTGTATTAAAAAAGTTTTAACAAACCTCCTTACCTATTTATTTGGTTATCCTCAGAACTGATGATTTTTATAAAAAATACGGAAATCCATAATTAAAAGCCGTTTAGGTTTCTTACTTTTCAAATAAATATATCACTTATGAAACAAATTTTGGGGCTGGATTTAGGAACAACATCTATAGGCTGGGCTTTTGTAAATGAGGCGGAAGACAGTACAGAAAAATCATCGATTATAAAAACGGGGGTTAGGGTAATCCCTTTAAGCACTGATGAACAGCAAGATTTTAAAAAAGGGGATAGTATTACAAGCAATGCCGACAGAACATTAAAAAGAGGAGCTCGAAGAAATCTACAGAGATATAAACAGAGAAGAAAAGCTGTTCTTCAAATTTTAAAAGAAATACAGTTTTTGGATCAAATAAAATTCCTATCAGAAGATGGGGATTCTACGCATAGTACTTATGCTTTACGGGCAAAAGCACCTGTTCAAAAAATTTCTAAGCAAGATTTTGCAAGAGTACTTTTAATGATAAATAAAAAGAGGGGATATAAAAGTAGCAGAAAAGCCAATAATCCCGAAGAAGGTCAAATAATTGATGGCATGAGTGTTGCTAAAGAATTACACAACAAAAGCCTAACTCCTGGACAATATTCTTATCAGTTATTGGTAGATGGTAAAAAACAATTACCAGATTATTATCGATCCGACCTTCAAAATGAATTGGATAGTATATGGAAGTTTCAGAAACAATTTTATCCAGAAATCTTAAAGGAGGAACATAAAGAAAATCTTACAGGAAAGAACAAAACTCAAACAGAAAGTTATATAAAAAAAACACTGGGTATTGATAAAGCAGAAAACAAAGGGAAAAATAAAAAACTGGAACAGTACGAATGGAGAAACAAAGGGGTATCAGAAAAAATAGACATACGAGAATTAGCTTTTGTACTTATCGAAATTAATAATCAAATCCATCAATCCAGCGGGTATTTAGGAGCTATTAGTGACCGAAGTAAAGAACTTTTTTTTGATAATCTTACGGTTGGGCAATTTCAATATAATTTCCTAAAAGAAAATCCGGGCAAACCTATTAAAAATCAGGTATTCTACAGGCAGGATTATATGGATGAATTTGATGCTATATGGAAAGAACAATCTAAACATTATCCCGAACTCACAGAAGAAATCAGAAAATCATTACGTGATATTACTATTTTTTATCAACGAAAATTAAAATCTCAAAAAGGTCTTATAAATATTTGTGAGCTAGAAGGAAAAGAAAAAGAAATATGGGTAGATGGTTTAAAAAAAAAGAAAAATATAGGATCTAGGGTTGCCCCAAAGTCTTCTCCCGTATTTCAGCAAGCAAAAGTTTGGCAGAATATCAATGCCATTAGAATCACCAAAAAAGATAACCCAACAGAAGAGTTTATCCTTGAAGAGGATACCAAACAACTACTTTTTCAGGAGCTAAACATCAAAGACTCCTGGTCATCTGCACAACTCCTAAAATGGATTTTTGAAGGATCATCGAATACGCCCAAAGATTGGCAGGTAAATTTTGAAAAAATAGAAGGAAACCGAACACAAGCAACTCTTTTAAAAATATATCTCCAAATAGTAGAAATAGAAGGGTACAATAATATAGAGCATGAAAAAACGGAAGCACCAATCCTGTTAAAAAATATGCAAACATGTTTACAAGAGATTGGTATTGATCCAAATATTTTGGCTTTGGACATGTATATCTCTGGTAATGAATTTAGCAAGCAACCTGCTTATGAGTTATGGCACCTGTTGTACTCCTATGAAGAGGATAAATCCCAAACAGGAGTAGAAAGCCTAAGAGAGAAACTACAAACTAATTTTGGTTTTAAAGAAACACATACCAAGTTATTGACTTCTGTTGTTTTTCAGCAAGATTACGGAAATTTAAGTGTTAGAGCTTTGCGAAAGATATATCCGTTTTTAGAAAGTGGACATACTTATGATCAAGCCTGTAGCCTTGCCGGATACAATCATTCTAACTCCTTAACGGCAGAGGAAAATGAAAACCGTTCTTTATCGGACTCTATAGAGATATTAAAAAAGAATTCCTTAAGAAATCCTGTAGTAGAAAAAATATTGAATCAGATGATCAATGTCGTAAATGCTATAATCGCTCATCCTGATATGGGAAGACCTGATGAAATAAGGGTCGAATTAGCACGGGAACTTAAAAAAACTGCTGCACAACGTAAAGATATGACTACCTCTATAGCAAGAGCAACCAGAGAGCATGAAGCGTATCGAAATACCATAAAAAAAGAATTTGGATTACCGTATGTAAGCAGAAAAGACTTGATAAAGTATAAATTATATCTGGAATTAAAATCTGTAGGATTTAAAACATTGTATTCTGGAACCTATATCAAACCAGAAGAATTGTTTACTAATAAGTTTGATGTAGAACATATTATACCGCAATCGGTATTGTTTGATGATTCCTTTTCGAATAAAACGTTAGAATTAAGAGATGTAAATCTGGAAAAGGGAAACGAAACTGCTTACGATTATTGTGAGCGAAAAGGTTGGTTAAGTGATTTTGAGTCCCGAATACAGGAAATTTTTTCTAAAAAGGATATTACATACGGAAAGCGACAAAAACTCTTAATGACCAAAGCAGATATTCCTGATGATTTTTTAAATCGGGATCTGGGTAACTCTGCATACATTGCCAGAAAAGCTTCTGAAATATTACGGCAAATAAGCAGAAATGTACACGCTACCTCAGGAAGCATTACAGCCAAGTTAAGATCCGATTGGGAATTGATACATGTATTGCAAGAACTAACATGGGATACGTATACAGCTTTAGGGCTTACCTACTATGAAAAAAACAAAAAAGGAAAAGAACTCCCTCGTATAAAAGACTGGACAAAACGTAATGATCACAGACATCATGCCATGGATGCCATAACCGTTGCTTTTACAAAACCTGCATACATACAGTATCTAAACAATATGAATGCTAAAGGAGACAAAGACGGTAATATATATGGTATTGAGCAAAAATATACCTATAGAAATGGTGACGGAGGAAGAAAATTTAAAAAACCTTTTGAAAACATACGGGAAGAATCTAAAAAACATCTGGAGACTATACTAATCTCACACAAGGCAAAAAACAAAGTAGTAACGCTTAATAAAAACAAAATCAAAGTAAAAGGTAAAGGCAATTTTATCACCAAGACAGAGCTTACCCCCAGAGGGCAGTTGCATAAAGAAACCATCTATGGGCGATCCCATTTTTATGAAATCAAAGAAGAAAAAATCAACGCTACATTTGATGCGCATAAAATACAAGCTGTTACAAATCCAAACTATAGAGAGGCGTTACAAAAAAGACTCAAAGATCATGAAAATGATGCTAAAAAAGCCTTTGCAGGTAAAAATAGCCCGATCAAAAGCCCTGTTTATATAGCTAATACCACCAATAAGGTTCCTGAAATCGTAAAAACAAAAACGTTACAATCGCAATTTACTATTCGCAAAGATATCACTCCGGATAATTTTAAAGATGCAAAAGCAATACATAAGGTGGTAGATCTTGGAATAAGAAAAATATTACTGGAGCGATTAACCCTTTTTAATGGTAATGCAAAAGAAGCTTTTTCTAACTTAGAAGACCATCCTATTTGGTTTAACAAAGAAAAAGGAATTGTTATTAAATCTGTTAAAATAACAGGAGTTGCCAATGCAGAACCTTTACATCACGCAAAAGATCATCATGGCAAAGAAATAGTAGATGCCAATAATAAACCAATAGCTGTAGATTATATAAGTACAGGCAATAATCACCATGTAGCTATTTACAGAGACGAAAAAAATAATTTGCATGAAGAAGTTGTTTCGTTTTATGAGGCTGTTGCAAGAAAAAACCTTGGAGAATCCATTATTAAAAATACGCATGAAAAAGGATGGAACCTTCTTTTTACAATGAAACAAAATGAAATGTTTGTTTTTCCATCTGAGGATTTTAATCCTTTAGAAGTAGATCTACTGGATCCTGATAATATACCTATAATAGCTCGTAACTTATTTCGTGTTCAAAAAATTTCGACCAAAAACTATGTGTTTCGTCATCATTTAGAAACCCAGTTAGTAGATAGTAAAGAATTGAAAGACATTACTTATTATAGTATTAGAAGCCTGGATAAATTAAATACAATACAGAAAATTAGATTAAATCATCTAGGAGAAATCGTTCAAGTAGGAGAATAATAAACAACCTTGGAGTACCCTCACGAGGTATGCTTATGAAAATATATTTTGTTTTTGAAGCAAGCCGAAGAATTAAACTCCACAATGTGGATTAAAGTTATGATTAAACGCACCCTTTTTTTTGGCAATCCTGCATATCTTAATACCAGAAGTGAACAATTGGTAGTCAATTTTCCGGATAAAGACAAAACAGAAGTTTCTATCCCTATTGAAGATTTGGGATATATAGTTCTGGAAGATCCACAAATTACGATTACCAATGGTCTTTTAATGAAATTAGTGCAAAACAAAACCGCAGTGATCACTTGTGACAAACAACATTTACCTTGTTCTTTTTTACAACCTCTGGTCGGGCACAGTGAGCAAACCGAGCGTATACGACATCAACTAAATGCCAGTCTGCCACTCAAAAAAAATCTATGGCAACAAACTATTAGTAGTAAAATAAACAATCAAGCTGTACATCTGGCTAAAATTGGTAAAAATGCATTAAAATTAAAACGATGGGCAACCGAGGTAAAGAGTGGGGATTCTCAAAATCATGAAGCTATCGCTGCTGCTTATTATTTTCAGAATTTATTTGACATAGAGGGTTTTAGTCGTAACCAAAAAGGTGTAGCCCCAAATAATTTATTGAATTACGGATATGCGATTTTACGGGCAGTTACTGCCAGAGCATTAGTAAGTAGCGGTATGTTACCATCTGTTGGGATTTTTCATCATAATAAATACAATGTTTTTTGTCTTGCAGATGATATTATGGAGCCGTATCGTATTTATGTGGATGCTATGGTATGTAGTATCACAAAAACCTCGAGCGATTATAAAGAATTATCTAGCGATTTAAAATCCTTATTACTTCAAATACCTGCAATAGATGTGGTAATTGATGGTAAAAAGAGTCCTCTTATGGTAGCCATGAGTAGAACTACAAATTCTTTGTATGAATGTTTTTTAGGGACAGGTCGCAAGATTTTATATCCTGAATATGAATGAAGAACATTTTTCACGCCTTAATCAATATAGAAGTATGTGGGTATTAGTATTTTTTGATTTACCTACAGAAACAAGAATAGAGCGAAAAGTAGCGAGTCGGTTTCGTAAAAACTTGCTGAATGATGGATTTGCGATGTTTCAGTTTAGTATATACATGCGGTTTTGTGCTTCCCGAGAAAATGCAGAAGTACATATTAAACGAACCAAGAATGCGCTACCCAAAAAAGGAAAAGTGGGTATTATGCAAATAACAGATAAACAGTTTGGAATGATCGAACTATTTCATGGTCAAAAGGAAGTAGAACCAGAAAAGCCATCACAACAGTTAGAATTATTTTAATAGATCACTTGATTTTTTAATCCTAAAAACCCATATAAAACACAGGATACTAGTCTTTTATGAAAAGTATCCTGTGAATCCTATATAAAAATGACACTGTTTCATTAAGTGTGTAACTTAAAATATCGAGGGTTTGACTTTTTTAA
>NZ_CDSBKO010000100.1:0-11125 GCF_977115655.1 Aquimarina sp. | reverse complement strand
TTTTAAGTATTCAAGGCAAAAAGCTTGTGCCAGACTTGATCTGGCATCAAGCATAACTGTAGTTACGGTTATATTTTTTAACAAAGAATAGATGAAAAAGAAATAATTTATTAGTGCTATTTCAAAGTTAAAATGGTATAAAGCTTAAAATAGATAATTTATTCATCTCTCTATAAAAATAACCCCGGTTTTTCGAAAATAGATATGTAAAGAATACCTTGTGTAAGGTTCAAGCAAAAGGCTTCTGGAAGCTGACTCTCAACCCCCAACTTCCAACCCCGGACACCCGACTTCCAGCACCCTGCACCCAACCTCAAAACCATCTCGATACACCTGCCGAGTCCAAAAAACTGAAATGACAGGCAGAAAACAGTGTTTTTTTTGTTCATGCTTTCGCAAAAGTAAAGTAAATACCCTGACTGTAACTTATGTTACTGTCTGAGAGCTAACCTAAAAGTATTTTTGTACTATCATAAATTAAAATGGATGAACAATCATATATATAAGTTCGTAGTAGTTTCTTTTTTGCTTTCAGGCATTTCTTATTCCCAAAAAACAAGGCCAATAAGTAAAACAGAAGTTCTTACTAAAGTGACAGAAAAAAACACCTCGATTAAAATTTCAGGACAAGAATTTAATCAAGCCAGAGCAGATTATAGACAAACCCATGCTGTTTTTTTACCCAACATTACAGCATCTTATACCGGTATGGCAACTACAAATCCATTAATGGCTTTTGGTTCAAAATTAAATCAAGAAATTTTAACGCAAAACGATTTTAATCCGGCCCTGTTAAATAATCCTTCTCAAATTGAGAATTATGCTACCCGTTTTGAAATCCAACAACCATTACTCAATATAGATGGCATATATCAACGTAAAGCTGCTAAAGCTAACATGGAAGCAATGTCTCTTCAAACTCAAAGAACTATAGATTATTTAGTATTTGAAGTAGATAAGGCCTATATGCAATTACAGTTGGCATATAAAACTGTTGATGTTCTTCAAAAATCACTTGAGGCAGCAAAAGCCAATAAAAAACAGGCAGACGACAGTTATAAACAAGGATACTTGCAACGTGCCGATGTACTGGCTGTTGAAGTACGCGTAACAGATGTGCAAAATCAATTGCAAATGGCAAAAAGTAATGTAAAAAACGCATCCGATTATTTGTCTTTTTTAATGAATGAAAAAGAATACATAGTATATCAACCTATAGATAGTCTGGCAATCAAAACACTACAATCTAAGGAGTACACCAGTGTTTCTGAAAACCGTTCAGATATTAAAGCTATACAATTAGTTGGCAGTGCGTATAAAGCAATAAATAAGGCAGATAAAATGGCTTTTTTACCACGCTTTAATGCATTTGGAAGTTATGAGTTATATGACGATAAAATTTTTCAGGCAGATGCTAGTGGTTACATATTTGGTGCACAAATAAAATGGAATCTTTTTGAAGGTTCTAAACGTTTCGGAAAAGCACAAAAAAGCAAAGCCGAATATGAGAAATCTAAGTTAGAATATGAGAAATATGTCTCTCAAAGTAATCTTGAATTAAATAAAGCAAAGCGAATGTTGGTCGATGCTGAAAACAAATTAAAGCTAACTACACTGGCATTGCAGCAATCTAAAGAATCTTTAAGAATACGAACTAACAGATTTAAAGAAGGATTAGAAAAAACAATAGATTTATTAATGGTCGAAACGCAATATGCACAAAAAGAACTAGAGTATTATCAAACCATTTTTGAATACAACTATGCGCAGGCATATCTGCAATTTTTAACCAAAGAATAAATCACAAAAAGCAAGAATAGAAGAGTAAAAAATATCGAAAATGAGAAAAATATATAACGCAGCAACCTTTTTACTAACTATAATTATAGTTAGTTGTGGGAATAATAACAAAAAAGTAGTTGTAGATACTACTAACCCTATAACAGTAAAAGTAAATAAAGTCTCTGCAAATGATAATAACCAATTTATGCCTGCCAGCGGTAAAATACAAGCTATAAACAGTGCTGATTTAAGTACACGAATGATGGGATTTGTTAATAATGTGTATGTAGACGTAGGCGATAAAGTAAATAAAGGCCAGTTGTTGGTTTCTATTAACAATATAGACCTGCAAGCAAAAAAAGCGCAGGTAAATGCAGGTATCACTGAAGCTGCCGCAGCTTTTAACAATGCTCAAAAAGATTACGATCGGTTCAAAAATTTGTTTGAAAACAATAGTGCTTCACAAAAAGAAATGGATGATATGACAGCACATCTTGAAATGGCAAAAGCACGGTTAGAAGTAGCAAAACAAATGAAAAACGAAGTAAACGCACAGTTTGTGTATTTCAATATTACAGCCCCTTTTAGTGGTGTAGTTACTAGCAAATCTGTTGATAAAGGAGATATGGCAAATCCCGGAATCCCTTTGCTGTCTATAGAAACTCCTGGAGCTTATGAAGTAATGGCAATGATACCAGAAACCGAAATAACTCAAATTAAATCAGGAACTCAAGTAGATGTGTTGGTAAAATCAATAGATAAAACCATTAAAGGAAAAGTAACAGAAGTAAGTACATCTGCCAAAAATACAGGAGGACAGTATCTGGTAAAAATCACCCTGGATACTACCAATGTAAATGTTTTATCCGGAATGTTTGCAACAGTTCGGTTTCCGATAGAAAAACAGTCTAAAACAACAACCGTTTTAATTCCTGCAGAAGCATTGATTACAAATGGCCAACTATCCGGAGTATATACAGTAAGTCAAAGCAATACCGCATTGTTGCGTTGGTTACGACTAGGAAGAACTTTTGGGGATCAAGTAGAGGTGTTATCTGGTTTGTCCTCAGACGAAGCTTATATCGTTTATGCAGAAGGAAAATTGTTTAATGGGGCAAAAATTACCATTCAATAACTAAAAAGTAGTGCAAAGGATAAGTAAAAACCTATTAAAGATCTCATTAAGTACCATAGAAATAGAATGGAGAGAGATTTAAAAAAAACATAGAAGGATAACTTACTCAAACGCCGAAAAAAATATAGAAAAATGAAAGAAGGTTTAGCAGGAAAAATTGCCAAAGGTTTTATAGGTTCTAAGCTTACCATACTGTTAATGATTGTGTTTATGATCGTTGGTGTGTATAGCTCGTTTTTGATACCACGAGAGGAAGAGCCACAAATAGATGTGCCTATGGCCGATATTTTTGTAGGATATCCGGGAGCTAGCCCTACAGAAGTAGAGTCGCGCATTATCAAACCATTAGAAAAATTGATCTCTAACATTAAAGGAGTAGAATATGTATATTCTACTGCTATGAAAGAAAAAGCAATGGTGATCGTTCAGTTTTATGTAGGAGAAGACATAGAACGTTCATTTGTAAAACTCTACAATGAAATCAATAAGCACATGGATCAAATGCCTCAAGGAGTGACGATGCCCTTGGTAAAAACACGCGCGATTGATGATGTGCCAATGCTGGGTCTGACCTTGTGGAGCGAAAATTATGATGATTATCAAATCAAGCAAATTGCCGATGAACTTACTAATGAGATTGAAAAAGTAAATAATGTAGCCGTTACTCATAAAATAGGAGGTCGCAATCGTCAGCTACGTGTGGTTCTTGATAAAGAGAAGCTATCTGCAAGCGGGTTGGATTTCTTATCTGTTTCTGAAATGATTAAGGTCAATAATCAACAATTAAATGCAGGAAGTATTACTAAAAATGATACGGAATTTTTAATCACAACAGGAAAGTTTTTAGAATCGGTTGAAGATGTAAATAATTTGGTAGTTGGGGTACAACAAAATCAGCCTATTTATCTCAAGCAAATAGCAACAATTATAGATGGCCCAGAAATACCAAACAATTATGTGTCTTTAGGTTTTGGACAAGCAAGCAAAAAAAAATCAAAGTATACCTCAGAATATCCCGCGGTAACTATTTCGGTAGCAAAAAGAAAAGGGGCGGATGCTATGAAAATTTCTGATGTGATTATTGATAAAATAGAACATTTACGCACTACATTAATTCCTGATGATGTACATGTTGAAGTAACCCGAAATTATGGGGAAACAGCATCTCAAAAAGTGTCAGAATTATTAATGCACCTGATAGGGGCTATTATTGCAGTAACGCTGGTGGTAATGTTAGCCATGGGATGGCGTGGGGGGTTGGTCGTGTTTTTGTCTGTTCCTGTTACTTTTGCACTAACGTTGTTAAGCTACTATATGCTCGATTATACATTAAACCGTATAACACTGTTTGCATTGGTTTTTGTTACCGGGATTGTGGTAGACGACTCCATTATTATTGCCGAAAATATGCATAGGCATTTTAAAATGAAACGTCTGCCCTTTAAACAAGCAGCCTTGTATGCTATTAACGAAGTAGGAAACCCAACTATTTTGGCAACGTTTACCGTTATTGCCTCTGTATTGCCTATGGCTTTTGTGTCTGGGTTAATGGGACCATATATGAGTCCAATGCCTATAGGTGCATCTATTGCAATGTTATTATCCCTTTTTGTAGCCTTAACCATAACACCTTATTTGGGTTATGTTTTTTTACGGGAGAAAGATAAAAAAAGAGATCCGGTAAAAGAAAATGGCGGCAAAAGCCTTACAGATACTTTTATTTATAAAATATATTCAAAATTTGAAATCCCATTGATAGAAAGCCGAACAAAAAGGTGGTTGTTTTTGGGGATAACATTCTTGTTGTTATTAGGATCAGTTGGTTTGTTTTTCACCAAATCAGTCGCAGTCAAGATGTTGCCTTTTGATAATAAAAATGAATTTCAGGTTGTTATAGATATGCCAGAAGGTACAACATTAGAACGTACTGCGGTAGTGGCAAAAGAAATTGCACAATATCTATCCTCACAACCAGAAGTGATAAATTATCAAAATTATGTGGGGACATCGGCCCCTATAACTTTTAATGGTTTGGTGCGTCATTATGATTTACGAGGAGGAAGCAATATGGCAGATATACAGGTAAATCTAACAGATAAGCATAACAGAAGCATACAAAGTCATGATATTGCTAAGACGATGCGACCCGAGATTCAGGCAATTGCCAAAAAATATAATGCCAATGTAAAATTAGTAGAAGTACCACCGGGACCACCTGTATTATCTACCATTGTTGCCGAAGTTTATGGACCTGATTATAATAAGCAAATCGAGGTAGCCAATGAAGTTAAAAACATTCTGAAAAACACTACAGATGTAGTAGATATCGATTGGATGGTTGAAGAGGATCAGATAGAATATGAGTTTGTTATCGATAAAAAAAAGGCAATGCTTTATGGTGTAGTGCCTCAACAAATAGTGTATACAATGAATATGGCACTCTCTAACAAAGCTATTACTAATTTGTATGATGAAGATGCTTCTGATCAGGTAGCAATTGTAGTAGCACTAGATGAAAAAGAGAAATCAACCATAATGGATATTTCGCAATTAAAGGTAAAATCACAACAAGGGGGAATGGTTGCGATTAGCGATTTGGTTACTATCCAGCAACATACACTGGCAAAAAGCATTTACCGTAAAAACCAAAAACGTGTAGTGTATGTAATGGCAGATATGGCTGGTAAATTAGAAAGCCCGGTGTATGCAATACTGGGGATGGCTGATAAGTTGCAAAGCATAGCACTGCCCAAAGGCTACAAAATGGACGAATTATATATAAAACAACCTGATTTTGAAGAGGACTATACTGTAAAGTGGGACGGGGAATGGCAAATCACTCTGGAAGTTTTTAGAGACCTCGGAATTGCATTTTTGGGTGTCATCATAATTATTTATATCCTTATTGTAGGCTGGTTTCAAAATTTTAAAGCACCCGTGGTGATGATGGTTGCAATACCATTATCACTGGTAGGAATTGTTTTGGGACACTGGATCATGGGAGCATTTTTTACTGCAACATCTTTTATTGGTATGATAGCACTTGCAGGAATCATGGTTCGAAACTCGGTTTTGCTAATCGATTTTGTAAACCTTCGTCTGGCTGAAGGCATCCCCATAAAGCAAGCTGTAATCGAGGCAGGAGCGGTACGTACCACCCCTATTTTATTAACAGCTGGTACAGTCGTTATTGGAGCTTTTGTGATTTTGTTTGATCCAATTTTTCAAGGTCTGGCCATCTCATTAATGGGAGGGACAATAGTCTCAACAGTATTAACCCTATTGGTAGTACCCTTAGTTTATTATATGATTGAACGTAAAAACTATAAATAATGAAATTAGTAATTGTCACAGCAGTAGAAGTATTTCAAAACGAGGTTTTGAAACTATTTAAAAAAGCAAATATTGAAAGCTTTAGCAGTTCTGAAATAGACGGGTTTAAAAACACAACATCTTTATTAATGGCATCAAGTTGGTTCCCAGGTAAAAAAGAAAGTGTTGAATCAAGTTTATTCTTTTCGTTTGCCGATGAAGATAAAATAGATACGTTGTTCAGTTTTATAAAAGCTTTTAATCAAAACTTAGAAACTAATAACCCTGTTAAAGCGGTCGTAGTTCCTATTGAAAAATATATATGAACTTTAAAATTAATTCAAAAATGATCAATAGATATATAAGAGCCATTGCTGGTATTTTTATAGTTATAAGCGTACTTTTAGGAATGTATGTTAATCAAAATTGGTTATGGTTTACCATTTTTGTAGGCGCCAACTTGTTACAGTCTTCTTTTACAAAATGGTGTTTAATGGAAGATATTTTACATAAATTTGGAATAAAGAAAGAAGGAGGTTGCTGCTCTGAAGATTAGGTTTTGGTTACATTATTTACATAATCTATATGCTTACAAAAAAAGGATCAACTTTCTAAGACTTGTGCCCAAAACAAAATATATGGATATGTAAAGTAAACTTTGTTAACTAGCTCGGAGCTATTGATTAATGCAAAAATTATATTTTGATTTGCCTGTCTATTTGCTGATCTAAAGAAATAAAAGTTTCTGTTCTGGATACCCCTTCAATTGCTTGGATACCTTTGTTTAAGACATTCATTAAATGCTCATTGTCTTTGCAAAGTATTTTAATAAAAATAGACCAGTTACCTGTAGTGTAATGACATTCTATTACTTCTGGAATATCTTTTAGCTGTTTTACTGCCATAGGATTACTTACAGCTTTGTCCAGATAAACACCTACAAAAGCCATTGTTTTGTATCCTAATGTTTTTGGATCAATAATAAATTTAGATCCTGTAATAAGTCCTGAAGATTCTAACTTACGAAGTCTTTGATGAATAGCGGCACCAGATATACCAATCTTTCTGGCAATCTCCAAAATAGGCCTTCTGGCATCTTCCATGAGATTGCGTAAGATATCTTTATCAATACCATCAATTTTTATATTATTATTTTGCTCTTTCATAAAATGAAAAATTATAATCAATAATTAAAAGTACAACTAATGGTTTAAGATTGAAACAAGAAAAAAGATTTTATTTCCAAAAACTTCTTTTTTATCCTTTTACACCATCCGGATTGTAACCCAGGTAATCGCATTCTTTTTCATTAAATATAATGCCATATTCTTCAAGCTCTTTGAGTATAGGCGTGTACACTTCTGCTTTGATTGGTATTTGTACTCCGGGATCTGTAATTTGCTTGTTTAATATACGCAAAGCTGCCATTGCTACCGGCAAACCAACAGTTCTTGCCATAGCAGTATAGGTTTGATCTTCGCCAATGCTAACCATGGTAGCATCAATTTGTTTACGTTTTCCATCAATTTCGTATCCAAACTTATGATACATTACGATCATATCTTTATCTCCGTTGTCCAGAGTCCATTTATCCATTAAAATTTTTTGAAGGATTTGTGCAGGGGTAGCATTAGGAATACCTATTTTTTTGTTTGGATTAAAAAGATCCAGTTCTAATAGCTTATCCCACATAATATCATCCTGATCTATTTTAAGATAATGACGCAGTTTAAGCTCTACAGAATCTGATGGGGAGTACGCCAAAAATGAATTGGTAAAATCACGATAGCTCATATTTTCAGAATTCATTAGAGTATAGTCATCTGCGGTCATCCCTAACTGTACAAAAGTATTCCATGCTCTGGAAAAACCTACTCTTCTAATTGTTCCTCGGTATAAGGTTAGAATATCATCTAATCCATATATACTTTGGTATTTTAAAGAATTTCTATTGGCATAAGCTTCAAAACGCCCATAACCTTCTACCTCCAAAAACTCTGTTCTTCTAAATAGTTTATGATAAGGTATATATTTGTATGTTCCTTCTTGTAGAAATTCTGCAGCACCACCTTGTCCTGCTATTACTACATTACGGGGATTCCAGGTAAATTTATAATTCCATAAGTTAGTATCACTTTCCGGAGCTACCAAACCACCTGTAAAAGATTCAAATAAAATTATTTTACCACCTTGATTTCTGATTCGGTCAATAACTTGCATTGCGCTCATGTGGTCAATACCAGGATCAACCCCAATTTCATTCATAAACACAAGCCCCTTTTTACGAACTTCGGCATCCAGTTTTTGCATTTCTTGGCTAACATACGAGGCGGTAACCATACATTTACCATATTTCAGGCAGTCTTTTGCTACTTCAATATGAAAACTGGCAGGTAGCATAGATATAACTATATCTGCAGCCTGAACAGTTTTTTGCCTCGAATTTTCATCAAAAACATCTAGTAATATTGCTTCGGTATTAGGATGAGTGCCCGCTAATTTTTTAGCACTTTCTATAGAGATATCACCAATTGTGATGTGTAAATTCTCAGAAATGGATTTATCCTGAAAATATTTAATTAATACCGCAGTAGATTTTCCTGCACCAATAACTAAGATCTTTCGCATACCTTGTGATAATTTGATAACTTTGATACGAATGTAATAAATACCATAAAAAGTTAGCTCTCTGTTATATGAGATTAATTATATTTTTTTTTAAAATTTGTCTAAATATTAAATTTTGATGTTCAATGTAGTCAATTATGAATAAAAGGTCAATAAATAAAACGATTTTGATTACGGGTGCTGTCATGGGCTTATTAGCAGTTCTTTTTGGTGCTTTTGGTGCTCATGGACTAAAAAAACTTGTAGATCCGGAAGGGATTGATTCGTTTGCTACCGGGGTTCGATATCAAATGTATCACGCCATTATCTGCATTATTTTAGGAAACATGTCTGTTTTGCAAGAAGTTGTAAAAAAACGGATATTTTACTTTTTTATAGGGGGAATAACCCTTTTTTCAGGTTCCATATATCTTTTGGTGATCGATAAAACCTTAGGTATTTCTTTGTCAAGTATAGGTTTTATAACCCCTTTGGGAGGTGGGCTGTTAATAATAGGATGGATATTGCTTGTGATTTCATTAATTAAGATTAAGTGATTTTTTGTCGGTTAGTGTAATTATTATTTATAATTTTGCACACACATAACAAACACAACATATTTTTATGAAATCACTGTATCCAATTACGAAAACGTTTTCGTTAAAGCACTACGGTATTAAAAATGCTACAATGCACTACCAATTATCTTCTGAGGATCTTCAGGAAGAGATAGTGCAAAAAGGACAAGGGAAAATTACAAAATCGGGTGCTTTGGCAATTAACACTGGTGAGTTTACCGGTCGTTCTCCTCTGGATCGTTTTATTGTAAAAGACTCTATCACCGAAAACAAAGTGTGGTGGGGTAAAATTAATATTCCTTTTGACCAAAAAGCATTTGATGTATTATATGACAAAGTAACCGAGTATCTTTCTGGAAAAGAAATTTTTGTAAGAGATAGTTATGCTTGTGCTGATCCGGAGTATCAATTAAATATAAGGGTAATAAATGAACATCCTTGGTCCAATATGTTTGCTTATAACATGTTTTTAAGACCGGAAGCAAGCGAACTGGAATCTTTTAGCCCGGACTGGTTAATTGTTAATGCACCTGGATTTATGGCTGATCCAGAAATAGATGGAACAAGACAGCATAATTTTGCCATCCTTAATTTTTCTAAAAAAATTGCCTTAATTGGAGGAACAGGATATACCGGCGAAATCAAAAAAGGTATTTTTTCGGCGTTAAATTTTATTCTTCCTACAGAGCGTAATTGTTTGCCTATGCATTGCTCTGCAAACGAAGGAGAAGATGGTAATACTGCTTTGTTTTTTGGATTGTCAGGAACAGGAAAAACCACATTGTCTACAGATCCTAAAAGAAAACTGATTGGGGATGATGAACATGCATGGACCGAAGCGAATACTGTATTTAATTTTGAAGGAGGTTGCTATGCCAAAGTAATTGATCTTTCTTCAGAAAAAGAACCAGAAATCTATAGTGCCATAAAAAAAGGGGCATTGTTAGAAAACGTAGTTGTGGATAAAAACGGAGTTGTAGACTATACAGATTCCAGTATTACTCAAAATACAAGGGTTAGTTATCCAATTGATTATATAGATAACATAAAAGTGCCCAGCAAAGGTAAAACAGTTACTAATATATTTTTCCTTACCGCAGATGCTTTTGGGGTATTGCCTCCTATTTCTAAATTAACCAAAGAACAGGCTTCGTATCATTTTATTAGCGGATACACAGCTAAAGTTGCAGGAACAGAAGCAGGTGTTACTAAGCCGTTACCTAATTTTTCTGCTTGTTTTGGAGCTCCTTTTATGCCATTGCACCCTAAAGAGTACGGGGATATGCTAATGGAAAAAATTGAAAACACAGGAGCCAAAGTTTGGCTTGTAAATACAGGCTGGACAGGTGGAGAATATGGTACGGGAAGCAGAATGAAATTACAATATACCCGTGCAATGATAAATGCAGCTCTTGAAGGAAAGTTGGACAATGTATCGTATATTGTAGATGAGCATTTTGATTTACATATACCTGAAACTTGCCCGGATGTACCATCCGAAATTCTTAATCCAAGAAATACTTGGGCAGATAAAGAAGCGTATGATGATAAAGCTCAGGAGTTGGTAAACTCTTTTAAAGAAAATTTCAAAAAGTTTGAATAAACCTTGAGTTTTGATAAACACACTTTATATATTAAAAAAGGGATCTGTAAAACAGAGGCTACTGAAAAAGTAAGTCTCTTTTCAAAAAGAGAGCTTGATATAAGAGAT
>NZ_CDSBKO010000099.1:0-11133 GCF_977115655.1 Aquimarina sp. | reverse complement strand
AAAATTATCAACCAAATATTTGTTTTTAAGCACAGTTCATCCCAGTGCATACTGGAATCCATACGTACTATTCCATATTCAGGGCGTTTATGGATTCCAACCTGCGTTGGAATGACAAACATAATGGATCCCGTTTTTCAATACGATGACAACGCTGCTTTAACGTGACCCAGAAAGGGTTTGGCGATAGCGGGGTTTTGGCATTCTCTAATAACAGCTTGTTATAGTCTTTTACATCCTTCATTATTTTATGTACCTCTTGCGTTGCAATAACATCTGCTACCATAAATAACGCAATTAAAGCCCCAGATAATGCCCAACTAAGCTCGCCTGTTGCAAAATCAGGAAAATTTTTATATTATTTTCTTACTCTTACCTACCAAAGTTTGACATCACCCGAAAGGATTTGGGCGATAGCAGGGGCAAAGTCTCCCGACTTGGAGTGATTTACTTTATGCTTAGTTTTCGGTATTTACTACTACCTATTTTGTTATCTTTTAAATATCGTTTTTAATTATTTCGCGAAGTCAGGAGGCTTTTTTATATTATTTTCTTAGTCTAACCTACCAAAGTCTGACATCACCCGAAAGGATTCGGGCGATATCAGGGAAACTGTAGTATGTCAACCATTATATCTTCTCTATCTAGGTTAATAGCTTTCAAATCCCCCTTTATCATTAATGTGATACTTCGTAGGTGATTTAATAGATACGTCACCTTCTATATTATCATAAAGAGCAGAATATATAGTATAATCAATATCTATAAAAAAGAATCTTGAACCAAAGCCAAATGATTGTTTATAATTATAATAAATATTGAAAACATCTATTACTTTATTATTTACAGTTGATATTAGATAAATGTTTTCAATATTTTTTTTATTTATAGGGTTATAATAAATAGTTTTTAAAAAGAAAAACTTAATCTTTTCTTTTTCTATATATTCAATAGATAAATAAAACAACCTGTCCTTTAAGCCATAAAAAAATGGAACTGTAAAATATCTATTTAAAGAGTCGTTTGTTTTCTTGATAAGTATTTCAAAATTCTTGAAATTATCTGTTTTTTTAAATGTAAGATCATCTATAGCAAGTTGGATAGCTGTTTGTACTTCTTTATATACCTTATAAATAGTATCGGTTACAGGTTTTGCTGCTTTTACTTTTTTACTCCCAAATGGTAAATCTATTCTCTTTTTGTCCTCAACTTCAATGTGAAATTCATTAAGAGTGTCTTTTTTTTCAACCTTTATTTTCTCTACTGGACTGTTCTCTGAAACCGAAGATTGAGTTTCTAATTTTTTCTGTTTTTCTTGTTGACAAGAAAGTAATACTACAAAAAGTAAAACTATATAAATGGATATTTTCATGATTAGGGCAGTATTAATTGTATTCTGTTATTTTGTAATCGATCTGTATGTAAATGATCTTCATGAATATTACCATAGGCACCACAATCATTAACAGAATTTTGGTAATTCATTTGGCAACCCACAATATTTCGATTAAAACCATAATCATGTAATGCATTTATAAAACCTTGCTGGTTATTATGATTATTTAGATAATGCGTATCTATTGCTTTTCCATCAACATGACCACTACTAGGATAACAAGAACCATCTTTATATGCAAATCCTTCAGATACTATATATACATTAGATGTAGTGTTGTTTAAGTTTAGTTGCGCTAACGCTCCTATACGTATTTAATCTACTCTCATAAATTTACCTTCATCAGAAATTTTATATGAAATCACGTTTCCAGAACTAACTTCATATCCGTCTATATTAGTAAAAGTCTTGCAATTGAAAACATAATCCTCATCTACGTAAATACTTTTATTTATTAAAGTTTCTGATTTTGAATACTCGTAAGAAGCCAATATGTCTATAATTTTATCATCTATAACTACAATATAAATAGGATTATAAAACGTGTAATCTCCTTTTCCTAAAAGACCATATATTTTAAATTTTTTATAATCTGGTAATTTTATAAATAAAGATATTTTAGATGTAATTCTTTTTTGCTTATCCTCTTTTTTTGTGGTAAGTAAATTATTTATCGCTTGTAAAGTTATACTATCATTTAGCTTTATACTTTTATTCAAATCAATAATTACATTATCATTCCTATTAAATTCAATAATTCTAAAGTACCCCTGAGCATATTTGATACTATCTTGATTATTTAGGCCTTCTTTCTTTAGAGAGTGTTCTAAATACCCGCCGCCACAATACCAATTATCGGGAAAATCTAAATCAACCAATTCTTTTTTCCCGTAAGGAAGTTTTACTTTTTGGGATAAAGAGTCTAAAAATTTTATATCCAGACCAGCATTTTGATTTATAGTACTATCAAAATCAATCGTATCCTTATATTCTAATAGAGATTTATTAATCTCGTTGTTGCTTCTTTTTTGTTTGCAAAAAAATAATACTGCAAAGAGTAAAACTATATAAATGGGTATTTTCATCATTTTATAAAAACTCGTTTTACAAGTTCTCCATCTTTATAGGTTTCTGTGTAAAGAAGTTCGCCTTTTTTACCATCTTGAGTCATTGCAAAATAGAGCCATTTATTTAGAAACATTACAACTATTTTACTTTTTTAAATCTCCCTTCTAGGGAAATATTATATTGAGAATACGATTGAAATTTATTGTTTTCTTCATCTCCTGAAAATTCTTTGATGTGAATTTTGTAATCGCTATCTATATAAAATAGTTTTTGTTCTGTATTATATGAGTACTCTTTATATTTATAAATATTTAAGCTGTTTATTTCTCCATCTTTATTGATTACTAAAATATCAGCCCAAATCAACAAAGGGTCATAAGTTGTGCCTGTACATATATAAATATTATTACTAAGTTTGTTAGGTAATTTAGAAACAACATTTACTATTCTCCACTTAGGATTTGATGACTCTTCTTTATTTAAAAATACGTTACTATTTATAAGAGATTTTTCGAGAACGGTAAAGTTTATATTTTCAAAACGATCTGGTGATTTATAAGAATCAAAAATCTTTTGTAAACGAAAATAAATGGTATCATATTTTTTCTGAAAAGCGTTAGTTTTTGAATATAGTTCCCAGTTTTCTGGAAAATCAATATCTACTAAGCCTTTTTCTCCAAACGGTATAGAATCTGTAATTGGTATAGAATCATGATAAATTTTGTTTAATAAATTTTGGTTAAAATTTATTAAACTATCATTGATAGAACTACTTGTAGAATTTTCCTCCAAAGAATCTTCTAAAATGTTATTTGTTTTAGATAACGAAATCTTAGGATCAACATTGTTTTGATTGGATTGTTTACAGCTATAACAATAAAAGATTATTAATAAAAAATATAATATTTTCATTCTAAAATGTTTTCAATAAAATTTTGGTTAAAATTTCTTCCTCCCGAATGTAAGTGACCTTCGTGTCTGGCTAAATATTGACTATGGTCAATACTGGGTTTCCATCCAGTAACTCCTCTTCCCTGATAATCGATGCCATAAAACCTCATGGCATTAGTTAATAAATCTTCAAGTGTTTCAGAAATTAAATAGTTTGTGTCAAATGCTTTACCATTAGCATGAGATGTGCTAGGAAAACAGGTTCCATCTTCATAAGAAAATCCTTCAGAAATAATTCCCCTATAGTCTATTGCGTGCTCAGATACAACCTCTTCAAAATTACAATCGGCTAATGATCCTATAACCGCAGCAAGAAAATCTGGATTAGAGTAGCGCCTTCTCGTTTTATAAAACCCAAATCTAACCTTAACATCATCATGAATATAATTTATGCCCTCGAATAACGAAAAATTATTTATTGTTTCTAGTATTAGATCTTCTCCGTGTTGAGCATAAACCAATTCAATACTATTGGTGTTTTCATAAAATCTATCAGGAAAATCATTCCCATATCCCTTTGTTATTACTCCATTAGTAAATACATAGGATATTCTTGCATCGACTCCTTCATTTTGAAAATTATCATAACTGATTGTATTTTGTATTAAAGTATAGTCTTGAAGTTGTTGAGGAGTTAAATCTTGAGGAGTTATAACATTATTAGCCAATCCTTCTGCTACGTTTACAGCTCTTCGATAAGAAGGTAAATAAGTTGGATAATTTCCTGTGGTATGTATCCCATTTTCTTTACCAATAGTTATAAATTTATTCAACTCACAGATAAAGTGTTCGTTATCATTACTATCATGATAAATATATTTTACAACATTAGATCTTTGATTAATCAACCTACCGATAGGCTTTTTTCTTGCATCATCATCAAGATCATTAAAATTGCTGTTTGGATTAAACAAATTATCCCCATGATAGATTTCGTATACATTTTTGTTTTGCAGGGCAAACCGGTGCCCATCGGTATTCATAAAACGACCAGATGCTACCCAAACCCCTTGTGGGTTCTCTTCTGGACCATAGGCTACGATCATGTTTTCATCATTTTATAAAAACTCGTTCTACAAGTTCTCCATCTTTATAGGTTTCTGTGTAAAGAAGTTCGCCTTTTGTATTGTTTTTGTAACTATAGAATTTCCATTCTCCTATCTTTTCTCCTTGGTTATATTCTCCCTCAGAATATGAATACAAATTTTCTATACCCCATTTCTTATTTTTGTAAGCTAAATTTCTATCTAAATATAAGTCTTTCCAATTACCCGATTTTAGATGATTTTTTACTTCTCCTTCATTTAAAATGGTATCCTGTTGATTAAAAAACCTTACAATTTTTCCATTATTTTTAATTTTCCATTTTTCATATCTGATAAAATAACCTTGATTTTCTCCATAATTAAAATCTTTAGTATGAATAATATAATCATTGTCTATATATGAAAGTCGATAATCCCCTCCTAAACTATAATTGCCTTCAAAATGATTCAATGTAATTTGATCAATAATTTCATTTCCTTTAATTACAATAAGTTCTCCATAGGAGACACTAAACGGAAATTCCTTATCTGGATTAAGTCTTTCTTTTGAGAACCAAAGACCCAAAACCTGTATAGAATCATTTTTATTGGGAAACCGAGCAATAGAATATTCGAATATTTTTTCAAAATTAATAGTAATATTTCGATAGTCATTTTCTACATTTAAAAAAAAACTTAGGCTCTTGATTTCTCTTTTTGAAACTTTATACTTCTCAGATTTATATCCTTCGTAAAAGCCTAGTAATCTATTTATTTTTTTTTCATCATTTGATACTTTTCTTTTACTATCATAGGGGCTTCCAAAATTCCACTCTTTTGGAAACTCATACTCTATTAAAGATTTATTTCCTATAGGTAGTTTTAGTGGGGTCATAGAATCTATAAAAGAAAAATCTTTGTTTTGAGGTTTTTCTTTTATAAAAGTAACTGTATCTCTTTCTTCTATAAAATTTTTATTGAGTTTTTCTTTATTAAGATTTAAGGACTGAGTTTTTTGTTCTTTACAATTCGTTATAAAAAACAAAAAAGATATAAGTACTATTATATTTTTCATAACCTAAATATTAATTAAGAATAAGAAGTTTATTACTATCAAAATCTCCTGCATGTAAATGATCTTCATGACCACTAATTGCTGTTGCGTTAGTAAGAGAAGGTAACCAACTTATTGTTGTTACTTGAACACCATTTATAATTTTATACCCATAACCTTTATAAACGTTGTCAAAATAAAAATCATTAAAAGCATTAACTTTTAATTGTTCTCTTGTTAAAGTAGCTAAATAAGCAGTATCCACACTATCTCCATTAGGGTGCGTAACACTAGGATAACTGGTGGCATCTGCAAAGCACATACCTGTACAAACGATATCTTCTCTATCTAATTGAATCAAGCTTCCTAAAAAACCAGCAAAACTTTCTGGATTACAATATCTTCTTGCTGTATTTCTATATGTAAATGTGGCTCTAACCCTATTACTTCCCGTTTCTTGATTAAAATTTAAATTATCTGGCATTCTTATTAAATTCACTAAATCATTAAGATTATTAGGGTTAGCAAGTGGATAACGTCTATATCCGTATGCTTGACCGTATGAAATAATTGAACCATCTGCATAATGATAATTAGTTTCTGCATCACCACCTTCAGGAGCTGGAACAGAACTCGTAAAATTGTTATAGGTAGATTGAAATAAAGTTGTTGAAACTCTTTGCCCATTGTTTCTTCTTCTTGCCGTAGAAAGTGGACACTCGCAAATTTCATAGCAATTATCAATCCCGTTATAAAAGAAATATTTTACATCTGTAGAAAAAGTATTTTCGATACTTGCAATTCTCCTTCTTACCACTTCTCCGTTATGTGTATGTGTCCCTAAAGGATTAAACAAATTATCCCCATGATAGATTTCGTATACATTTTTGTTTTGCAGCGTAAACCGATGCCCATCGGTATTCATAAAACGACCAGATGCTACCCAAACCCCTTGTGGGTTCTCTTCTGGACCATAGGCTACGATCATGTTTGCATCCTCGTGTGCGATTTCTATTTCTATAGCAGGCAGATCTTGCCCCGCATTGCTAATGTTTTCTGCCCAGGTATCAAAAACTGCCCTTGTGTTAGGGCGCAAAGATACTTTAATAATAGCAGTATCTATAAACTCATCTACATTACCATAAGGGCAATCGCCATTACTATCGTTTAGCGCGGTAGTATCTCCTACTTGTACAGTAATACTATCTATAGCGGCAGTACCATCGGTAATTTGCAAGGTCTGCTCTGCGGTACCGGTAAGATTGCAATCTGCTGTTTTTAGCGTTACCGTTAGGCTTGCTCTTTCTGTAGATAGTATATTTTGGTTAAGTGGTATAAAATTTTCTGTTTCTACAAGTATGTAGATATCCCTGCCCAGTATACCTTGGTGTATCTCATTAAAAGCTACTGTGGGTGCGGTAGCTGCGGTGTCTCCTTGTGCAGGGCTGCCTGCGGTTACTACCTTTTGTGCAAAATACGCATTGTTTATACGCGGGGTAACAATGGTTAAATCTTCAAAAGTTGCACTTATATGCGGGTGATCGGTAAACCATACTCTGCCCATAACTAATTTTGTGTTTGTTGTGTGATTGCTTTTAACGATAATCTCATGGTATCTGCAGTAACGGTAACGGTTAACAAATCGCCTTGTAGTATTGCCCCGTTGTACTCATAATCGAGGGCGTTGTTTGCCAAATCTATGGTTGCTTGTTTACCGGTAGCATTTTTGGTTTTTAGTATATAATAAATCTCGTCGCCTGTTTTTAGTTTTCTTTTTGGGATGGTGTTGCCTTGCAGGTCTTCATAATAGCTTTCTGTGATTTCTGGTCCTCCTTCTGCCACTTCTGCCGCCCGATAGGGCATTTGCCTGCTTGGGGGGATATAGCTTTCCTGCCAATGCTTTACATGGGTAACTCCCCGTATCTCGTGTATTGCCGAAGATATTTTAAGGGTTATGATCATTGGGCTTTCTCCATTTGTACTAAAGGATTCATGCCACGATACCAGTGCAGAGTCATTAAACTTGTACTCCAAAAACACGACCCCGTTAAAACTACCTTTATAAAATACTACTTTACATTGGGTAAGGGTGCAGAGCTCCCCTTTTCGTCTTTTGATTATCCAGCGTTGCAACCTGTCATCTTCATGACCTGCCATAAAGGAAAGGGTAAGGATCCCACCCATGGGTTCCTCACCACACCGACCTGTTTTTGGGTTAAAATATCTGTTGTACTCCAATTGGGTATGCAGTAGCTCTCTAACTGTGCCAAGCGTATAAAATTTGGCTTTTATGTTCATATATAAAGTATATTCTGTTTGTATGGATTTATTTTTCATTTATAAATTCAATTAACAAAATAGGTTGTGGGGTAACCGGTGCAAAGTAACGCAAAATATTGCGGCTTTTTGCCCGCACGTTAAAAGTTTGTGGTTTTACCATACCTTTTGTCCAATATCTTATAACAGAAGGATTTTTATGTAAAAAGGTCTACTTTGATCTTCAAATTTTTAACTCTACAGGCTGAACATTTAACTCCAAAGGCTAAAAATTCAACCTACAGGATTAGACCTTTAACCCCAAAGGCGCATCGTTTAACCCAATAGACCAAGTGACACGTCTTTTTGACGAAGCGTTTAACAACCAGAGTTAAAAATCCAACTTCGGGAGTTGAATTTTTAACCAAAGACCTTGAAATTTCAACCCCGAAGGTTAAAAATTCGACCTGTATAGTTAAAAATTCTGCTTTTAAGGTTAAAATTTTCGTCTTTTTGACCAAACGGAAGGTCTTTTGAGGTAAATACATCTATTTTGATATTCTGGCTTTGCCCTTAACTGTGTAATTGTGGGATTTTGTAACAAAAAGTTACTTCTGGCTTTTGAGTTTTTAGAAAAAAGCGTTGTTTTTAATAGATTCTTCTGCATACCTTCTTCCTTTTATTTTTTTATGTAAAAGATATCCACTTATATAAGTACCCCTACCCACTTACATAAGTACCCCCGGGTACTACAACTGTTAAAGCTCGCGGTAACTTTGTCAGTGTACCCACTTGGTCGTATAGAAATACCCACTTCATTACTTGGTCATGGGGTAACTTTGCTATCTGTAGGGCAAATTTTGAGGTACAGCTTGTCTTTTTTGTAGGAGATTGCACAAAAATGGATGTCCTTAATCTCTTTTTGGATATCCAACCTAAAGAATTAATACCTCTATATACTTTGTAACAATTCTATACTAGTATCGTCTTCTTTTTGTCGAAAGGAAGCAACTTATAAAATAGTATCTTGTCTATAGTATTATAGGGTGTCCTAAATTTTAGAATTATGTTATATAAAAGCGTATTATTTACCACTTTTTGTATTAGTTTTATAAGTACTATCGCAGTAGGACAAACTATTACGTCTAAGGTTGTAGACAAAAAAACCAATGAACCTATACCCTATGCTACGATACAAGTATCTGAAAATGAAGGAGTAATCACTAATGAAGAAGGAAGGTTTAGCCTAAATATAGGGGATAGTTTTTCTAAAACAGATTCTATCTATATCTCTTCTATGGGGTATGAAAAAGTGGGAATTGCGGTTCAAAATGTTACCGATAGTATTATTTATATAGAGCCTAAAGCTATAGAGCTAAAAGGTGTTTTTATTTCTAATAAAAACCTTACCGTAGATGAAATAATGGATAATGTAAAAGATAATTTATCCAAAAATTATGATTTTAAATTATCTCATAAACGACTATTTTTTAGAGAATCCGAGTTTAATACCCTTAAAAAACTGAAGGTTGATTTTAAAAAATCTACTATTAAGGAACTTAATAAAAAATTTATTGATAGCGTAATTTCTATTATTCCTAAAAAAGCTGAATATTACACAGAAGTCTTATGTGATTTTTATACCAGTTCTGAAAAAGCAAAAATAAACATCATTAAAGCTGCAGAACTATATGATAAAAACAATATGGGATCTATGGATGCCATATCCCAAAAGATGGAGAAAATCTTTAAAGATAATGTAAAGCCAGACTCTTATCTAAAAATAAAATCAGGAATATTAGGTACCAAAGTACAAGTGGACTCTATTCTTGAAAACGATAAAGAAGCCGCCGCAGTAAAAAACGAAATAGAGGGGCAAAAGAAAAAAGAAGATAAAAGCGATTTTCTGGATAATCAAAAATCCGGATTAAAAAGTATTTTATCCAGTTTGTTTTTTAACAAAGATGTACTATCTGATTTTATACATAAATCCGGGCGATATAATTTTGAACTTGTAGATTATACCTATATCAATGATAATAGCGTATATATTATTAAATTTACTCCTAAATGGAGAGGAGATTTTAAAGGTACTCTGTATATAAACACCCAGGATTTTGCAATCCTTAGGGCAGATTATGAAAATGCAAAACTCCTTAAAAATTTTAAACTTTTAGGGATTATGTATCAAGATAACCTGTATCGCAATACCATAATTTTTACTAAAGGTCAAAATAACATCTACGATCTTAAGTATCTCGAAATGCACAGAGGTAGTGTTTTTGGCTTTGACCGCCCAATAAAGGTCATTGAAAAAAACAAACACGTTAAAGGAAGACGTAAACAAAATGAACTATCTCTTGGTATAGATGCACTTATGTCTAACAAAAATAAAATAGAAATCGTAGTTTTTGATTCTAAACCCATAACCGAAACTGATTATAAAAGCAGTACCGAAAACAAAAGTATAAAACCCGAATATTTATCTGCCTATAATCCGGATTTCTGGAAAGGATATAATATCATAGAGCCCAATACTGCAATTAAGGAATTTACTGCTGCTCCTGAGGAAACCGAGTAAGTTTATAAAACGGATTCCGTAACAAGTCTGGAATGACAATACAATACGTGGTTTTACTTAAAGTTTTTTGTCATTCTGTTGAAAAAAGAATCCACTAGTTTGTCATTCCAACGTAGGTTGGAATCCATAAACGCCCTGAATATGGAACAGTGCGTATGGACCCCAGTATGCACTGCGATGACAAGTAACAGACGCTTTACTAAAAGTAACGGTATTGCCTTTCTGTTGAAAAACGGAATCCATTATGTTTGTCATTCCAACGTAGGTTGGAATCCATAAACACCCTGAATATAAAATAGTATGTATGGATCCCAGTATGCACTGCGATGACAAAAAACAGACGCTTTACTTAAATTAACGGTATTGCATTTCCGTTGAAAAACAGAATCCACTAGTTTGTCATTCCAACGTAGGTTGGAATCCATAAACGCCCTGAATATAAAATAGTACGTATGGATCCCAGTATGCACTGCGATGACAAAAAACAGACGCTTTACTTAAATTAACGGTATTGCATTTCCGTTGAAAAACAGAATCCACTAGTTTGTCATTCCAACGTAGGTTGGAATCCATAAACGCCCTGAATATAAAATAGTGTGTATGAATCCCTGTATGCACTGCGATGACAAAAAGCAGACGCTTTACTCAAACAACGATATTGCCTTTCTGTTGAAAAAAGAATCCACTAGTTTGTCATTCCAACGTAGGTTGGAATCCATAAACGCCCTGAATATAAAATAGTATGTATGGATCCCAGTATGCACTGGGATGAACTGTGCTTAAAAACAAATATTTGGTTGAT
>NZ_CDSBKO010000098.1:0-11243 GCF_977115655.1 Aquimarina sp. | reverse complement strand
ATCATATACATAAACGTATGAGGTTTTTTTACTTTTAAAAATGTAAATGAAGCTTTGTCTTCATAAAACAGCCAATTATTAAAATGATATAAAACCTCTTTTCTTTCTCTAGGGAAATCTTTAAATGCTGTACGATCGCTATAATAACTATCATGCCAATCATAAATTAAAGGGGTAATAAACTTATTACCTCTATAAGCTTTTGCATATAAAACAGGGGAGTCTGATTTATTTAGAAAAGGAGTTAATCCTACTTCTTCAAATTTTTCTCTTGTATATGAAATACTACTAGGCATATAAAATGCAGTATCAATATCTATTTGAAACTTTTCTAAAATAATATTTCTAAAAACATTATCCTTAGGAACTTGATAAGATTTTGTTTTTAGATATGATAAAGCACTTTTTATATCTTGTTCTTTTGTATATTTCAATTCATGTTTTTGAGAAACCATAAGATCTTCTACAGTATTATTTTGCCCATTAGTTGTGCTATTCTTACAAGAAAGGATTAATATCCCTATAATACTTGCATAAAGTATTGATTTCATTTTTTTATTCTTGTATTATTTTCACCCTACTTTTATGAATCCAACCATTTTGTCCTTTAAAAGATATATACCACCATCCTTCTTTATAAAACTCCCCTATTACTTCTTTACCAGATTTTGATACCATAAATTCCTCCCCATCTTGTACCTTAAAGATAATTTCTCCTGATTTATCCCGTACATTGGTATACCCATCGGGATCATTGATTACTGCCATTTCATAAACAGGTTTTGGGTTTTCTTCATCATACGGGGTTTGACCATACGCCTTAAGACTATACTCTTTTAAATCTTTATAACCATAAAAATCATTCTTTTTAAGAAGCCCTAACACCATAGGGTTTTCATTATATAATTCATCAAGGATACCTACCATGCCTTGATCTACAAGTACATTCATTAAATAGGAAAAATCTTCTAATTTCTGCTCTTCGGTTTCATAGGTGCAAAAAAGAAATTTTTGATTCTCTGGAGTTTTAACCGCATATTCTGAATAATCACTTACAATCATCCCGATATTAAAAACAAGATCGGGTTGTAGTTCAACTATTTTTTCTACTACATTTTTGCGTACTGCATAGTATTTTTTTCCTGTTACCCAACCTATTACCATCTCATTGATGTCTTCTTGAGCTTCTCGTTCCTCTCCAAGATTTTCTAGAATAAAACTAGTATACTCATCATCACCTGTATAACCATATTCATGAATCAGATGCATGAATGTCCAAGGTTTTTTTACTTTTAAAAATGTAAATGAAGCTTTGTTTTCATAAAATATCCAATTATTAAAATGATATAAAATTTCTTTTCTTTCTCTAGGGAAATCTTTAAATGGGGTGCGATCGCTAAAATAATCTTCTACAAAGTCATCTACTACTGGAACCATAAACCTATTCTCTCTAAAAGCAATAGGAAAAGAATATGCTAATTTTTCATATAAAGGAAACACTAAACTTGTATCCTCATATAAAATATCATCTTTCTTATTGTTATCAAGAGTATCAATATTAATTTTAAATTTTTCTAATATTTTATTTCTGAAAACATTTGATTCAGGGCGGCTATAGGATTTTGTTTTAAAAAACTTTAAAACTTCTTTAGCATCTGCCTCTGTACAGCTTGCTAAAGGATATCTATTAGAAAAATCTACCATAATTGTATTTTCTGTTTCTGTTTCTGTTTTTTGTTGGGTATTGTTTTGCCCATTAGTTGTGCTATTCTTACAAGAAAGGACTAATATCCCTATAATACTTGCATAAAGTATTGATTTCATGTTTATAGTATTAATTATTATTTTCTATTATTATACCTTCATATTTTGTTGCACCAGAACCCCAGTTGCCAATTTCTTTTACTTCACGAGGTTCTATAATGATTCTAACATCTCTATTTTTTTCTCCTTTTAGATCATCAATATCGGGTACATTGGCATAAAACTCGTCGACTAGGGCATTGGGTTTACTTTTACCTTGATGTATAGTTAAGCACCCTTGTGAACCAGAAGGATATCCTCCATGTATGGCAATCCCTTTTCTGTCATCACCACTCTCTATATCTATAATAGAGGGAGATTTTTCTATATCACCAATATGCCATTGATACTTTTGATCTTTATTTTGTCTTTTAAACAAATAATACTCCCCAGGTGGGGTTTCATTATTTTTGCCATAACGATATGATGATTTATTTCTGGATGGTATTTCCAAATTCTCCTTAAAATGTGCATCTCTAGTTAGGTAAGTTATATAATCAGGTTCAGGGAGTTCCTCTTTTTCTTTTAAATCTTTATATTTTTCCAAACTCATACGTCGATAAACTACAGTTTTGTAAACAGGCCATTTTTCTCCATTGTCATTCGGCTCACCGTATTTATAAGATTTTCCTGCTACGACAATCACAGTTCCTAATTCTTGTTCTTGCCATTTTTTGCCTTTATATAACGGGCATTCTTCTATTTTTAACTGCTCTTTGGCTCTTAAAAAATATCGTTTTCTTTCGCCTAATCCTTTTAATGCTCCATTAATTCTATAGGTTACAGATTTTACAGCATATTCATCTGCATAACTAGCCCTTGGGTTGATCATCTTCCATCCCCAGTATGCTAAAGCACTTGTCATAGCGTCTTTAGCATTGTTTTTTAATTTATAAGGATTATCATCATCAACCCAAGATACATCAGATTCTGTATCTTCTTTTATTTTTTCGTTATAAAAATCCTGAACTTTTTTATAATTGGTTTTCCAAGTGATCTGCTTAAACCCTTTACCACTATATCGCCATCCATCCCCATCTTTATGCCCTGCACTCTTGCCTATCGGGTGTGTTTTACCATAAATAGCATTGGCTAGTGTTTTTTGTTCCTCAAGTGTCAATGCTGTTCCATCTTTTTCTTCTCTACCTAATTCCTTTGCTTTGGCTTCCTTTGCAGCTTGTGTCTTAAATTGCTTAAAATAACTATCAAAAGTAGTGATCAAACTTTCCCAATACCAGTTGAAGCTTTCTTGGAGGTCGTAGAATTTTGATTCTGCCGCTAATTGTGCCAAAAAATGTGCTTTACGGGTACAGGTATCTATCCCAACTTTTTTACGATATTGATTAAGGTAAGGTAGTGCCTGAGTAATCATAGCCATATCTGATATTAGACATTTTCCATTATCATCTGTTCGCTTGGCATATCGGGGGATGATTTAAAAAACATAAAAAAAGAGCAGTTTATAGTAAAATGAACCACTCTATTTTTTAAGGATTGATAAAATTTCTAATTCTTACGGTAGTTCATCTCAAAAGAAAAACCCTCAATTACTTTTATCCTACTGCTGTGTATCCAGCCATTTATACCATCTTCTGTGACCACTGACCACCAATCCCCTGTGTTGGTTTCGATAGCAAATTTTTCTCCTTCTTTTATCTTTTTGATCACTTTGGCAGAAGTACCTTTACCATCCCGTAAATTGGTATACCCATCAGGATCATTAATAACACCATAAGCTATATAAGGATCGGGACCTAAAGAGCTAAGACCAAACCTTTTGTTTTTTGGGATATAAAAATTGTCTGTAAAATCCTCCAGATCTTCGATACCATAAAAATCTTTTTTCCTAAAAACCTCGATCATTTTTGGATCGGTATCGTATAAGTATTCTATAATCCCAGATTGCCCTGCTTTATAACAATGTGCCATAAGATAGGCATACAGCTCCTCTGTATCCTCTTCGTAAGATTCTGGATTGCCATTAGATACTCTATTGGCTACCGTAGACAATTGGGATAATTCTGCACCGTATTCGATCATTTTATCCAACATATCTTTGCGTAATATATATATTGGATGACAGTCTCCATTCTCTGCCCTCCATGTACCTTTACATTTTACACCAAAAAGAAACTTTTCTAAAACAATTGGTTCATATAACTTGGATTTATTAAATGCAAATTTCAACCAATCCTTGTTAGCTGAATAGCCGTAGATTCTTATTAAATCAATTAACAAATCAGGATTATTGGCTTTAATAAAATTAGTAGATTTGATATCATTACTAAAGATCATATCATTATAGTTGCAGAGTAACTCAAGATACGATTCTGTAATTTCATTCTTACTTTCAATATTTGGAAGCTCATTAATAAAAATCATTCTTTGATTTACTAGTATTTCATCAGAATGTTCCGAAGCTTCATTTACATATATATCATTATATTTGATTTCATCAAAATCTATATTATAGATTTCTTTTACCTTTTCTTGAAATGTTTGTTTTGAAACATTTTTTCTACATTTTTCTAACTTTTCATATGAATAATCATATATATCAACTAAAAAGCTCATTTCATTAGTATCAAAACTATATAAAAGTTGATCTTCCATTTTTTTATTATTTTTATTATCTATTTGTCCTTTACAGCTAGATAAAACTATTAATATTAATAATCCTGTAAATTTTAATCTCATAATATATTATTCTTTACCAAACCACTTTGTAGTTCCATATTTTATATCCTCCCATTGTTCCTCAATTACATCTCGTTCTTCAATTATAATTCTTACAAAACGACGTTCTATACTCATATCGTGTACTACCCCATTATCATCTATCATCTTTGCTTTTTCCATACTATTATGCAAAAATAAATCAGGGATTTCATTATACAATTCTTCTACAGGAATTAATCTTTTGGTGATATCATAACCACTTGCTAACGTTAAACATCCCTGTGAACTGTGAATATCATATTGATGTATAGCAACATCTCCTCTTTCACCATCTACTCCATTTATCACTTTATTATTATCATTATCACTTAGAAACATTAAATATCCTTTACCACTTCCTCCGCAGTCTCCTGCTCTATTGAGGTAATAGCTATCACTAGGAGGGGTTTCATTATAGGTTCCATATCGTAAGTTAGAACGACCTGAATTTGACAAATCTTGATGTGCATCTCTAGTCACATAAGTAATATAATCTGCTTTGGGTAACTTATCTTCTTTTTTTAGTTCATTATACTTTTCTAATGTCATTGCCCGATATACAGATAATCTATACATGACATTATCGGCATCGCCTTTTGTTTGAGAAGTAGTATGAATAGTTTTTTCTCCAATACCACTAATCACTACCACAGACCCTTTTTGTCCTTTACGGTGTTTGTAATCCGGGCAATCTTCTACCTTTAAGGTTTTTACCGCTTCTTCCAGATAGGATTCTCGATGGGCATACCCTTTAAAAGCATCGTTGATCCTATAGGTTACCGCTTTTAAAGCATCATCGCCCACCCCCATATCGGATCGGGTAAGGATATTTTTATCTTTCCAATAGATCAGGGCTGCTGCCATTGCCAGTGTTTTATTGGTCCTTAATTTTTCTGGATTTTCTTTAAAATCCTCTTCTGTAATATCTTCGTTTAATCTGGCAATCCATGTATTGTATTTGGTGGTAACATTTCTAAAATTACTTTTTCCTGTAAGTTGTATAAATCCACTTCCCCTATATTTCCACCCATCCGCATCTTCATCGCCCCAATTACTGGTTATTGCAGTGTTCCCTAAATCGGAAGCTTTGGGAGCTTTGCCATACGCCCAATTGGCAATGCTACGTTTATCCGTTTCTGTAACTTCGTCTTTGGTTTTGTAAGAAAGTAAGGTTTCTGATTATGAAGAATGTTTATTTATTCTTATAGAATCTTTATAAATTCAAAAATTCTTCGATATATTTATAGCCATATTTTTCACTGGAAAATTCTATAAAATCTAATATAGCATCAGTATCCCCTGCCTTTTTTTTGCTATCTAAAGAAGTGCTCGAAATTTGTATCCATTTCTTTTCCTCTAAATTATAAACGTATATATATACTTCTGAAGGTCTTTTTATTTCATATTCGAAATAAGTTATCTTGTCATAAATGGTATCTTGCGATTCTTCACCGAATTTTTCAGCATATATCTGAGCTTCTTTAAACTCATCTTCAAGAAAGTTTACTTTAATGATATCCTCAGGTTTACGATAATAAAGAACTAAATAATATTCATTAATACCTCCTTCAATGTTACTTACGTACTTTAAATATCCTTCTTCACTAAATCTACTTTTGTTTTTTTGATCTTTTCTTAGAAAATTTACTCGAAACATACCTTTATTAGGTTTATAGCTAAAAGTCACAGGTAAATAATAATCATAGGTATACTTAAGATTAAATGTTTCGTTAAAAAAATCCTGTAGTTCTTGCTTAGATATTTTAAGTATGCTTACATTAGACTTATCTGCACTAACAACATTTGAAGTTTCTTTCTCCTTTTGGAAGGTTTTTTCATTTTTACAAGAGCTATGTAAAGCAATACAAATAGCAACATATAAAGAAAAAACACAAAACAATCTATTTTTCATGTTACCCTCCTAGATATTCTGTAAACTCTTTACCATCCTTTGTTTTTCCTTTAAACTGAATAACTACATCTGCAACTTGTATAAAAGCGTCTAACTCTTTCAAAGAATTAAAATCACTCTCTTTCTTATTCAAAAATGCTTGCATTGGATTTCGATAATATTCATCTTTGTAGTATGTAGAGGATTTGTCATTCATTAACTTTGAATATAACTCTTTTTTATTAGTGTAAATTTTTTGTTTGATTTCATTAAAATATTTTTCCATAATCTTAAATTCATAATCTTTTTCACTTTTCACAATTAATTCATTGCTTTGCAATAGATCAAGAATAATAGGTTCTTTTATTATATATATATATTCATTAATTAGAGCGGGTACTTCATCATTTAAAGCATCAAAAGCATAACCTATTCCTATGGAATATGAAAACGTAACGTTTAATTCTTTAACATTATCGATTCCCTTAATAATAAGTTTTTTATTATTCAAATTGGATATGCCAGTCATGTCGTTATATTCACTATTAATGCGAATAGTATCTCTTTTTTCATAGACTTTACCAGCTTTATTTAGTCCTATTAATTCATTATATTCTATATTAAAATCTTCTTTTTCATCTTCATCTACTTCCACAATCACCTTCAAATTTTCTAGTTTAACAATAATTGTATCTTTAGACTTAATAGCCGCTTTTATTTTTTCATACGATGATTCTGTATTGTTATAACGCTTATTATGATTTCCTTGAAGGTTACTATTATTTTTAGAACTGCTATTACATTGGAAAAAAAGTAATAAAAACATCAATAATAAAATCTGGTTTTTCATTATAGTAGTATAAAACTGAAAATATTAAGATTAATTAATCTAAAAGGTATTCAGTAAATTTTTCACCATTTTCTTTTTCTCCCTGAATTTCTATAAAAACTTGCGATAAATATGTAGTAGCCCCTAAATCATCATAGGTTAGACTGTAAAATTCTTTTGATTCGAATTTTTCAAAATCATCTAGATATTCAGGACAACAATCTTTATAGTGTTCTCTGTTATTTTTAATGATTTCTTTAATATATTCATATGCCCTTATTTTAATTTCTGGTTTGTTTTTGCTAAACCATTCATTATCTCTATTAGTATCATCAACAACTGAAAACAAATCATCATTGATTTTTGATTCTTTAGTAAAACTAAAATTGATTATTTCATACCCTGGAATATCATCTATAAATGAAATGTTAACTCCATAAATAAAGGAAGTTTTTACTGAGATTATCTTTATTTTTTTTTCACTAAAAATCTGAATTTCATTCCCATAAGTAAAAGAATCATCCATTCCATAATTAATCAAAATAGTATCTCTTTTTTCATAAATATTTCCATGATAGTCATTATAACTAACTAATTTTTTATATTCAACTTCAACAGCAGATGGATCTTCATTAGATTTTATATATAAATCAAAATCATTGAATTTAATTTTATAGCCTTTTAAAGTATCAGAAATAGTGCTTACTTTATTATTAATGCTATCTCTTTTTTCTAATATTTCTTTTTTTTCAGAATCATTTACTTTACTAACCTTACTGTCCTTATTAGCGCAAGAAATATAGATAGTTAAACCAAAAATAAGTGATAGGATATATATATTACAAAATTTGCTTTTCATACTAATCGATTATTATTGCATTAATTGAAGATGCTTTAGTTGGCTTGAATTTTGACGATATGCCAGTATGTCCATGATCTAAATGGGAATTACTTTTATCATAGTGAACTACTTTTAATTTAGGTTTCTCATCATTCCACTTTACATATTCTAAACTTAGTGTTTTATCAGACGTGAAATTATAATTTAAATGGTACTTAATAGCTTTATCAAACACTTCTTTGTTTTTATCTCGGTTAAACCAAGACTCTGTACACACACCTCTTACACTTTTCCCTTCGTTATTAAGGTATCTAAAATCTGCATCCATTCCAATTCGTTTTCCTAAATGCCCATGCCCGCTGTGATGGCTACCAGGCTTGCCTGGATCACTTCCGTTTTCTGAGGACATATCACCAAAATCAACCGTATATCCCAAAGTACCTAATTCACTTGCCATACCGAATAAGCAAGCTGCTGTTTTTGGTAATAAATAACGGTCTCCTTTTCTTTGATATTATAAGGTCTGTTTTTCTTTACTTTTTTTTGCAAAAAACACACAATTATTTGATATATATCATCTTAAAAAAATATCTAAATAAACTCTGTGTGTTATTATTATAAGAATTAACCTTTAATAAATCCCGTAACTATTTTTCCTTCTGGAGACTCCCCTTTTACTTCTAATAAAATGCTTTCTAAAAGAATTAGAATATTTAAGTCCTCATAAGTTAATTCATTATAAGCCTTTGCTGTAAAGATTTCAAAATCCTCTAAATCATTTGGGCAGCATTTTTTTTGATCCTCTACTAACCTCATTGCGTTTTCATAAGATGACTTAATTATTTCTAAATTATTTTCTTGAAACCAAGCAGTAAAATTTTTACCTCTAATATCATCATTAATAAAAAAAGTATTATTCTCATTTAGTTTAACAATCTGTTTGAAAGTGTAATATTTACGATTATCAATGAAACTTCCATCTACACCATAGTTAAATGTTATCACTACTTCAACTTTTTTTAAATTTGACTTATTTACAAATTGTACTTGTTTATTGTCCAAAAATGAAGGGTCAGATACAAAATCGAGATCTCCATACTTATTGATTAATATTGTATCTCTTTTTTCATAAATATTCCCATCATAGTCATTATGTCCAACAAGTTTTTTATACTCTACAGAATATGGTTCTTCATCAGATTTTATAATCAAATCAAAATTCTTAAGTTCAATTTTTAATTCATTAGAGTTGTCTTTTTGATGAGTCTTTATTTTCGTGTTCTCTACAGAACTTACAGTATTTTGTTTTTGATTCCCTGTATTAATCTTATCACAAGAAATTGTAACAAGTATCAAGTAAAAAAATAAAAAAAACAGATCGTTACTAAAGGTTATTATTTTCATTATTAATCAATTATAGTTATGTTAATAGACGATACTTTAGTTGGCTTAAATTTAGCAGATAACCCTATATGACCATGATCTCTATGCCCATTGTACGCATCATAATGTACCACTTTTAAATTATACTCATTTTTTTTAGAATATTTATCACTTAAATCTTTATTAGAGGTAAAGTTATAATTTAGATGATATTTAATTGCTTTATCAAAAATTAGTTTATTCTTTTCTATACTAAATTTATCCAAAGAACTTGCTTTCTCATGCTGTATATTGTTGCCTTCTTTGTCCATATATCTAAAATCAATATCCAAACCTGATCTTTTTCCTAAGTGCCCATGTCCGCTATGGTGCCCCCTACTTTTATGTTTATTATTAGGTTTTACATAACCTTTTTCCCAAGGATCAGATCCATTTTCTGAGGACATGTCTCCTAAATAAATCTCTAAATTTTCATCATGTATATCGCTCACAAAACCAAATAGAGCTGCTGCTGTTCTAGGTAAAACATAATGATCTCCTTTTCCTACAATTTCCTTAGTAGTATATAAAGTGCTTCCTAATTTACGCTTATTAGCTTTCTTATCTATTCCTCCTTTATCTTCATTAACAGCATATCTGTTAAATCCATCCCCTGATGCAGGAAACTTTACTAAACCATATCCATTTTTAGTAAGTGTTGCCACTTTTTTAAAAGTGTTACTTCCTTCTTCGGTTTCGACATAATAGTTTACCTCTTTTCCTCCTTCTATAAGTTTTATGTCACCATTTTTAAATACATAATATCCAGCATTAGTTGGCGGGGTGTAATTGATAATGGCACAATCACTTTTTTCTCTAACTTGATTAATAGCTGCTACAACATTTTGATAACGCTGTGTTTTTTTGGCATCATCCTCTCCGCTATTAATTACATTGCTAATCCTACGTACATCTTTTTCTTCTTCACCCATATCTGCCTTATTATTGAAATGATTTTTATCCCAAAAATAGATAGCTGATAAAGCTACAATTAAAGAATCCTCTGTAACTTTTTCTGGATTTGTTTCAAAATCATAATCTGGCCAACTATACTTACCTTTTCTTTTATCATACCATTTTTGAAAAGCTTTATAATTTGACTTACCCGTTAATTGTACTAATCCACGACCTCTATATTTATAGCCATCCCCATTTTCATCGCCCCAATTATCATCTGTTATTTCTGTATTACCTAAATCAGAAGCTTTACTCCCTTTTGCATATGCCCAATTCGCTATTTTCACTTCTTCTGCTTTTTTACTTGAAGTTTTACCCCAATCATCAGCTTTCTGTTTGCCTTCTGTAGTTTTAAAATTACCAAAAGTTCCTTTTAAACCACTAGCACTATAAATAAAGTCTTCATTATAACTCCAAAAACCCGTTTCCTTAGCAACCTGACCAAGAAAATGACCTCTCCTTAGACAATTATCATTTATACCAAACTCCTTCATGTATTTGTTTAAATCTGGTAAATAATCAAAAATTCTTTTCCCATAGGCACTACCTAGTGGGAGATCCCCTTTTTGAGCATCAACTACTTTTTCTAAATCTAATGTGATCAAATCTGTCTGGCATCTAATACATTTTTTATTCTTTTTTCTATTACTATTAGGTGTTTTCTCTACCTGTACTAAATTACAACTTTGCGGGCTTTTTTCTACATTTAGTTTTTCTGCTTCGGGGCTTATACCATTTCTTAATTAAAAATACTGTTATATGCGGTTATTAAGTATTGGTGA